>NZ_JBHYIO010000007.1:0-274480 GCF_042740095.1 Nonomuraea sp. NPDC059023
CATCACCCACAAACGCACCCGCCCCTACCGCCCCCAGACCAACGGCAAAGTCGAACGCTACAACCGCACCCTGCTCGAAGAATGGGCCTACGCCCGGCCCTACACCAGCGAGGCCGACCGCCGCCAAGCACTCGGCCCCTGGCTACACGCCTACAATCACCACCGCGGCCACACCGCACTCGGCGGCCAACCACCCGCCAACCGCGTACCTAACCTCTCAGGACAGAACATCTAGGCCGCGCGGTAGCGGGCGAGGAAGAGGTCGACGCCCGAGGTGATGATCTCCCTGAGGTCGACCTCGGCGTGGGCGTCGAAGGTGCGGACCAGCTGCGGTACGCCGATCGTGGCCGCCACCAGCTGCCGCACGGCGAGGACCGGGTCGGGCACGCTGATCCGCCCGCGCTCATGCAGGATCTCGAACGCCTCGACGAGCGGCTCGTTGTTCATCTTGTCGCTGATGCGGTACCACGCCTTGCCGAGCTGCGGAAAGCGGTCGATCTCCCCGATGACCAGCCGACGAAGGGCCATGATGTCGGGACGTAGGAGGATCTCCGCCCATTCGGTCATCAGGCTGATGAGGGCTGTCCGCAGGTCGTCCGCCTGAGCGATCTTCGACTTGCACGGCTCCAGATGCGCGTACGTCTGCGGCAGAATCCCCCCGATCACCGCCAGGAAGAGCCGCTCCTTGTTGCCGAAATGCTTGTAGATCGTGGGTTTGGACACCCCGGCCCGGGAGGCGATGGCATCCACCGATGCGGCCGTATATCCCTCTTTGAGGAACTCGGCCTTGGCCGCGTCGATGATCGCTTCGCGCTTGCGCTGCGAGACGTTGACCGCATCGGGGATGATCGGGAGGCCGAATTCGTCAACGTTCATGCGCGTAAACTACACCGTTTGGTGTCCTCTCCTTGACCAGCGGGACGACCTCGGTCGCGAAGCGCACCACCTGCTCGGCCGACTGCTGCTCCGGCCAGAAGATGAACGTGGTGAAGGGCTGGTCGATGGCGAGCTTCGCCAGGAATTCGGCCCATTGGTCAGGCGTGCCGCGTACCGGATCGGAGCCGTGTCCGGGTAGTTCGCCCGGAACGGAGGTGATGGTGCCGACGATCTGCGCCATCCGCATGACGGCGGCCGGGTCGCGGCCTTCGGCGCGCGCCGCCTGGTCGATGAGGGAGTTCGCCTCGGGCCAGGACTCGTACGGCAGATACGACGGGATCGGCGCGGCCCACCCGTCGGCCAGCCGGCCGGTGAACCGCAGCGCCCGCGGCCCCTGCGCGCCGACCCAGATGTTGATCGGGTGGGCCGGCGGTGGCCCGGCATGCACGCCGTTGACCGTGTGGTGCTCGCCGCGCAGCCGTACCGTGGGCTGGTCCGGGCTCCACAGCGCGCGCATGATCTCCATCGCCTCGCCGAGCGCGTCGAGGGCCACCGCGGGCTTGAGCTCGGGCACGCCCATGCTGGCGATCGCCCGCCAGTAGCCGCCCGCACCGATACCCAGCTCAAACCGTCCACCGGACGCCAGATCCAGAGTTGCCGCAGTATTGGCGAGTACGGCCGGCGGACGCAACGGCAGACTGGCGACATCAGGGAAGAACCGGATCCGCTCCGTGTGCTCCAGCAAGGTGCCGATCAGGGCGAAGGCGTCAACTTGGGAGGGGGCATAGGGATGATCCTGTACGCCCACCAGGTCAAGGCCGGTCTCCTCGGCAACGGTGACCAGTTCGCGATGGGCGGCTATGTCAGGTGTGGGGACAAGGGAGAAGCCGAACTCCATGACAACCTCCGATTTAGGATCTCCACTCGAAACTAAACCGTTCAGTATAAAGTGTCAACTACACCGTTCAGTGTGGCCCGACCGACCTTGTGACGGGGTGCGCGGGCCATCCACAGTGCTGCCGGGCGAACGCCGACCGCGGAGTCAGGGCAACTCACCCGCCGAAGGACGCCCTCCCACGTCTCCGGCCGCGCGAAAGCTCGCCCACCCGACGCAACACTTGCCCCCAAGCGCCGTGTTTCTCCACCGCCTGGAAGTTCCCGCGCGTCACACGAGTTTCCACAGGCTCTGGGATCAGGCGCTCGCGCCGTACAACCCCCGCAGCCCAGATTCAGGCGGGGTTCGAGGTGCCGTCGGGATTGGCCCCCTCGGGGCCGTACTGCTTTTCGTGTTGCTGGCGGGGCGAACACACCGACGCCGACGGGCAGGCGCAGCGGCGGCCCCCGTCGTCCAGCCGGACCAGCACGGTGTCCGACGGGACGTTGTGGCCCATCACCGTACCGTCGCCCTGAGGTGTGGCCACCCGGCTTCCCGCTTTCGGCATCCGGTAGCGCGTCTCGACGTACAGCGGATGCTCGTACTTGAGGCAGCACATGAGCCGCCCGCACGCCCCCGCGATACGCAGCGGGTTGACCGGCAGGTCCTGGTCCTTGGCCATGCGGACCGACACCGGTTCGAAGTCCTTGAGGAAGGTCGCGCAGCACAGGTCACGGCCGCACGGGCCGATGCCGCCCTGGAGACGGGCTTCGTCGCGGGGACCGATCTGGCGGAGTTCCACCCGGGCACGGAGGTTACGGGCCAGGTCGCGGACCAGCGCCCGGAAGTCGACCCGGTGCGGCGCGGAGAAGTAGACGGTGTAGACGTTGTCCTTGTCCAGATAGTCGACGCCGACCACCTTCATGGGCAGGCTGTGGCGTTTGATCAGGCGCTTGGAGACGCTACGGGCTTCCGCGCGGCGTCGCTTGTTGCTCTCGTCGCGGGCCAGGTGCTCGTCGCCGGCGACGCCTTCGCACACGGGCAGCCCGTCGATGTCCTCACTCGAGTACTGCGGAGCCCACACGCACTCCGCGACCTCGGGACCCGAGTCGGTCGGCACCAGAACCTTGTCACCGACCTTGGGACTGTGCCCGCCCGGATCGAGGTAGTAGAGCCTCCCGTAGCGTGTAAAGCTCACGGCCATGATCATTCCCATGGGCTAGAGCTCGCCTCCTGACGGCCTCGGGGGTGCCTACCATTGCCACACTACGTGTGCGGACCGCCCAAACGTGAGAGTCACTAGCACTACTTTCCCGGCCCGGCTCAAGAGTCGTGGAACCGAGATCAGCAGGAAATCGTGATCAGACAGCGATGGTCGACCACCCTTTCCACCCCGGCCAGCGGGAAGATCGCTTCAAGAACCCGCCGCCGGTCGGCATCCGGGTGGAGCAGGACCCGGATCGACGCGTTCATGTCCTCGGCACTCTTCCCCTTGAGATCGCCGAGCCGCAGGGCGACCTGCCAGGCCGTCATCTGGCCCTCGAAGTGGCAGTCCGTGAGACCACAGATCTTCAGCGGCAGCAGCTGGTTCACGCGGGCCGTGACGACGCTCGCCACGTCCGACGTGAGAAGCGACCCCCACGACACGCCCGCCAACGTCGGCGGGTGGCGTGGGGGCGGCTTGCCGTAACGGAAAAGGCGAGAGAAGCGGCAAAGACCCCGCAGAAAGAACAGACCAGAAGAAGAAAAGCGAGGGACGCGCTCAGCCGCGCAGGGACAGCATCAGGGCTTCCACCGCGATCTGTGGGTTGACGCTGGCCTCCAGGCGCTCCCGGCACACCATGATCGCCTCGATCCGCCGCAACGTCTCCTCCGGTGTACCCCCCCGAGCCACCTGATCCAGGTCAAACCGCAGGTCGTCGTTGGCCAGTTCCACCCCCGCCCCGAACTGCATCGCCAGCACGTCCCGGTAAAACGACACCAGCTCCAGCAAAGCCGAGTCCAGCGAGTCCCGCTTGATCCGCGTAGCCCGCGACTTCTGCCGGTCCTCCAGTTCCTTCAGCGCCCCCGCGCCCCCACGCACCAGCCCGCGATTGAGCCCTTTCCCCGTCGACCCCTCACCATACAACTTGCGCAGTTCGGACGTCTCCGTCTCATTGAGCGCCGCCGTGGCCGCGGCGGCCTCCTCCTCGGCCGCCTTGACCAGGCGTTCCGCAGCGGTGATGCACTCCCCGACCCCCGTCAGCGACCGGGGAATCGCCAGCACCGCCTCCCGCCGCGACCGCGCCCCCTCATCCAGCGCCAGCGACCGCGCCCGGCTGATGTGCCCCTGCGAGGCCCGCGCCGCGAACTGCGCCATCGGCGGCGGCACGCTGTCGCGCGTGGCCAGCACGTGCGCGACCGCCTCCGTACCCGGCGTAATCAGCGTGATCACCCGGCAGCGCGACCTGATGGTGATCATCATGTCGTCCGGCGCGGGCGAGCACAGCAGCCACACGGTACGCGGCGGCGGCTCCTCGATGGCCTTCAGCACCGCGTTCTGGGCCGATTCCGTGGCCCGGTCGGCATCCTCGAAGAGGATCACCCGCCACCGCCCCTGCGTCGGCGCGCCCGCGGCCCGCAGGATGAGTTCGCGGGTCTGCTTCACGCCGTAGGACAGCCCTTGCGGGCGGACCGATTCGAGGTCGGGATGCGACCCGATCATCACCTGATGGCACTGGTCGCAGTGGCCGCATCCGCCGTCCGGGCAGAGCAGCGCGGCGGCGAAGGCCCGCGCGGCCTCCTCGCGCCCGGAGCCCGGCGGGCCGGTGAACAACCACGCGTGCGTCATGCCCGCGCCCCGCCCGCCGCCGACGACCTCGTGCGCGGCCGCAGCGGCACGCGAAAGTACGGCTACCGCCTGGTCCTGGCCGACAAGGTCATCGAAGACGCCCACGGAAGCAAGGTTAGTCGCGGATGGCAGGCATCGTGCCCGTGTTGTCTTCTGACTCCTGCGGCACCGGATCGGGCAGGATCTCCCGCACCCGGTCCTGGATCGAACGGGTGATCTCCTCGGGCCGCAACGTGCCGTCGACGACCAGGTAGCGCTCGGGCGCGGCCGAGGCCAGCGCGCGGAACTCCTTGCGCACCCGCTCGTGGAACTCCAGCGGCTCCGACTCGATCCGGTCGGCCGCCCCGCCCAGCCGGGTCAGCCCGATCTCCGGCGGCGTGTCGATCAGCACGGTCAGGTGCGGCACCAGCCCGCCGGTCGCCCAGGCGTTGACCCTGGAGACGTCGGCCGGGTCGAGTTCCCGCCCCGCGCCCTGGTAGGCCAGCGACGAGTCGACGTAGCGGTCGGTGACCACCACAGCGCCCCGCTCCAACGCCGGACGGATCACCTTCTCGACGTGCTCGGCCCGGTCGGCGGCGTACAGCAGCGCCTCCGAGCGCGCCGACAGTCCGCGCTCGGCCGCGTCGAGCAGGATGGCCCGCAGCCGCATGCCGACCTTGGTGGATCCGGGCTCGCGGGTCTGGACGACGTCGTAGCCCTGGTCGCGCAGCCAGATCGCGACGAGCCGGGACTGCGTGGTCTTGCCGGAGCCCTCCCCGCCCTCGAAGGCGAGGAACAGCCCGGGGGTCTCCTCGTCGGAACCGGGCGCGTACCGCTCGCCGCGCACCGCGGCGACCAGGTCCTCCGACAGCCGGACGCCCTTCCTGTCGTCCAGGTGGCGGAAGCTCAGGACCCCGACGACGGCGACCAGTACGCCGCCGACGACCAGGACCAGGTTGACGCCGTCGAAGTTGTAGTCGTACCCGGCGAAGGGGAGCTCGTGCACCCCGAACACCGCCGCCAGCGCTCCGCCCACCAGGACCACCAGCAGCAGCGTCACCCGCGCCGCCGACCGCAGGAACGGCAGGATGCGCCCGCGCAGCGCGTCTTCCGCCTCCAGCTCGATCAGCGTGTGGCCGATGATCCACGAGATGCCCGCGCACGCGCCCAGCAGCCCGGTCAGCATGACCACGATCACCAGGTTGTGGATGAGCGCGATCGCCACGAGCGCCAGGCCCGCGACCACGATCGACAGCCCGAACAGCCGCCGCCGCGACAGCCCTGCCAGCAGCCTCCGCCCGAAGAACATGCCGAGCGCGACGCCGGTGAAGACCGCGCAGAACACCATGCCGTAGGCGGCATCTCCGCCTTCGAGCTGGCTGCTGACGTACAGCTTCGCCAGGACCGCCACGGCGCCGCCGGCGGCGAAGGCGCCGAGCATGCCGATGATCAGCCCGCGGACCAGCCGGTTTCCGCCGACCGACCGGCGGCCCTCGACGATCTGCTTGAGCACCGACGGCGCCGGGATCGCCCCGGTACGCCGGGGGATGTCGTGGAGGGTGAAGCTGAGCGCAGCGGACACGAGGTAGGCGGCGGCCGCGATGATCAGCGCCGGCCCGGCCGTCTCCGTCGCGGGCGAGAACGGGCTCACGGTACGCAGCAGGCCGGCGACGACCGACAGCACGGCGAACAGCAGGGCGGCCGGCGGCGCGGTGCCGTAGGACGCCAGCAGGTCGAGCCGGTTGGCCTGCTCCAGCCGCTCCCTGGGCACCAGGTTGGCCACCGTCGCGTCCTTGGCCGGCGTCCAGAGCAGGCTGACGCACTCCACGAGGACCATCGTGATGATCAGCCACTGGTAGCCGCCGACGAACACGGCCGACAGCACCACCGCGAACCTCGCGAGGCCGGCCGCCGCCATGGTCATCCGGCGGTCGAAGCGGCCGGCGAGCGCGCCCGCCAGCGGTCCGAGCAGGATCGCCGGCAAGATCTTGGCGACGAAGACGCCGCCGATGGCCAGCGCCTGCACGCGCGGGTCGCTCTGGTGGAGGTTTCCCGCGACGGCGGTCAGCGCCAGGATGGTCAGCCAGTCACCCAGGCTGCACGCCGACATGGCCGTCCACAGCTTGCGGAATGGGGCGTTAGCCAGCAAATGCGCTGGTCTGGGTCGGCCAGGGGCGGTCATAGTGTCAGCGTATCCAGGTGCTCGCCGGGCGTGGGAGGTCACGAGACGAGCCGGATATACCCGGCTGCTCGCGCCTGAGGGTATTACGTCCTGGGGCCCCTGTGCAGGGCGCAGACCCCGAATGGGCCCCCATCGCTATGCCGCCCGGCACGCGCGCACCAGGGGCGTCCAGGCGGCTCTGACCGCCTCGGGCAGCTCCAGCTCTCTCCAGAGCTCCACCAGCAACACGCCGTCGACATAGCGCAGCAGGTCAGCGGGGGTTCCCTCGCGCAGCACGGCGGAGTAGACCGCGCCGCGGTCGGCTCTGTCGGCCAGGTCGCGCCGCCGGCCCGCCGGGTAGTCGACCGTGGCCAGCGCGCGCTCGGCCGGCAGCCGCGGCAGCCGATCGGGCACGTGGAAGGAGCCCTCGTGCTCGGTGAACTCGATCTTCGGCTCCAGTACCAGGTGGAAGCCGGCCGCGTCGAGGATGCGGCCGGCGGTCTCCAGCGTCGGCGACTTGCGGCCGTGCTCGTAGGCGGACAGCGTCGTACGCGACGTGCCGCTCAGGTCGGCCAGCACGGTCTGGTTCATGCTGGCGGCCTGTCTGGCCCGTTTGAGCAGCAACCCGCCGCGCTCGGCCCAGAATCTGACGTCAGGCGTACCCACCCGCCACCTCCTCGGTATCCGGTTGGATACTACGCCGGATGGGCCGGGCCCGTCAGGCGAACGGGGAAGTCAGCGCAGCTCCAGCAGGGTGATCTCCGGCGGCGCCCCCACGCGCACCGGCGGCCCCCAGAAACCCGCGCCCCTGGTGACGTACACCTGCACGCCGTCGACCGTCGCCAGCCCCGACACCACCGGCTGCTGGAACGGCACCACCAGGTTGAACGGCACGATCTGCCCGCCGTGCGTGTGCCCGGACAACTGCAGGTCCACGCCATAGTCCTTGGCCCGGTCGACCTGCACCGGCTGATGGGCCAGCAGCACGGTGGGCCGCGCCGCGTCCCGCCCGCCGAGCGCCTTGTCGAAGTCGGGGCCGTCGTTCATGGTCGCGCCGTTGATGTCGTTGACCCCGGCCAGGTCGAGCACCGCGCCCTGATGGCGGATCTCCACCCGCTCGTTGCGCAGCGAACGCACGCCGAGCCCGTCGAGCTCCTTGATCCACTCATTCGGCCCGTTGGCCGTGTAGTACTCGTGATTACCGGTCACGAAATAGGCGCCATATCGGGATTCGAGGTTCCGGAACGGCTTCGCCAGCGCCCCCAGCTCCGCCACCGTCCCGTCCACCAGATCGCCCACGATCGCGACCACGTCGGGTTCGAGCTCGTTGATCATCCGGACGATGCGCTCGGTGTGCCCGATCCCGGTCAGCGGCCCCAGGTGGATGTCGCTGACCACCGCGAACCTCATCCCGCCCAGCCGGGGATCGAGCTTCGGCAGCGTGACCTTGACCGGCTCGATCACCGGCGGCCCCAGGGCGGTACGCATGCCGTACCCCACCGTGCCCATGGCCGCGACCCCCGCGACCAGCGCGGTGCCGCGCCCGATGAACAGGCGTCTGCTCACGTCCTCGCCGCCGGACGGCGGCGGCGTTTCGGCGGGCTCCGTCGCGGGCGGCGCCCCGCCCGCGACCAACACCGGCTCTTTCACCTCATGTACGGCAGGCCGCCGCCACAACCGGCTCACCACGGCCCGCGGGATCTCCAGCACCACCAGGAAGACCACGAGGTAGAACATCATGGCGAACCAGATGTAGCCCGGCCAGGCCAGCCACCACAACCCCGCCTCCACGCGGGTGCCGATGAAGGTCGCCACCACGAGCAGGACCAGGCCGACCATGGCCCAGGTGAGCGCCCGGCGCGAACGGCCGGGCGCGGTGGTCGAACGGACCAGCCTGCGCCACAGGTAGTAGTGCACGGCCAGGACGACCACGATCATCATGACGGCGAATCCCACGCGGTCATGCTACGAGGCGGCGCCGACAACGCGCGCGGCGCCGCCTGAGAGCCTTCTCAGGACTTGGCGGCCGGCTTCTTCGCCGGAGCCTTCTTGGCCGGAGCCTTCCTGGTCGTGGTCGTCTTCTTCTTCGGCGCCGGCGCCCGCTCACGCCGCTCGGCAAGCAGTTCGGCCGCCCGCTCCGTGGTGATCTCCTCCACGCTGTCGTCCTTGCGCAGGGAGGCGTTGGTCTCGCCGTCGGTGACGTACGGGCCGAAACGCCCTTCCTTCACCACGATCTGCTTCTTCGAGTGCGGGTCCTCGCCCAGCTCACGCAGCGGCGCGGCGGCCGCGGCGCGTCCTCTGCCACGCTGCTTGGGCTGCGCGAACAGCTCCTTGGCCTGCTCGATCGTGACCGTGAACAGGTCGTCCTCGGCGGCCAGCGAGCGCGAGTCCGTGCCCTTCTTCAGGTAGGGCCCGAACTTGCCGTTGTGCGCGACGACGGGCTCGCCCTCCAGCTCACCCACGAGCCGCGGGATCTCCAGGAGCTTGAGCGCCTCCTCGAACGTGATCGTGTCCAGCGACATCGTCTTGAACAACGAGCTCGTCCGCGGCTTCGCGGCATCCGCCTTCTTCGTCCGCTTCTTGGGCGCCTCGTCCTCGGCCGGAGCGGGCAGGACCTCCGTGACATACGGGCCGAACCGCCCGTCCTTGGCCACGATCATGTTCCCCGTCGCCGGATCATGGCCGAGCTCACGGTCGCCGGTCGGCCGCGAGAACAGTTCCTCGGCCTTGTCCGCAGTGAGCTCGTCCGGCGTCATGTCCTCGGGAACGTTGACCCGCGAGCCCTCCCTGTCCAGGTACGGGCCATATCGGCCGACGCGCAGGACGATGTCGCTGTCCCGGATCGCGAAGGAACTGATCTCCTTGGCGTCGATCTCGCCGAGGTCGGTGACCATCTCCTTCAGTCCCTCGTCGCCGTCGGCGCCGTAGTAGAAGCGCTGCAGCTCGGGCACCCGCTCGGCGCGGTCGTTGGCGATGTCGTCGAGGACCTTCTCCATCTCGGCCGTGAAGTCGTAGTCGACCAGGTTGCCGAAATGCTGCTCCAGCAGGTTGACCACGGCGAAGGCCAGGAACGACGGCACCAGCGCCGTGCCCTTCTTGAACACGTAGCCGCGGTCGAGGATCGTTCCGATGATCGAGGAGTACGTCGAAGGACGCCCGATCTCCCGATCCTCCAGCTCCTTGATCAGCGTCGCTTCCGTGTAGCGAGCGGGCGGCTTGGTCGCGTGCGCGGCCACGTCGAGCCTGCTCAGGTCCAGCGCGTCGCCCTCCGCCAGGTTGGGCAGGCGCTTCTCGGAGTCGTCGCGGTCGGTCGACGGGTCGTCCGCGCCCTCGACGTAGGCCTTGAGGAAGCCGTGGAAGGTGATCGTGCGGCCGGAGGCGCTGAACTCGACCTCTTCACCCGCCGACGACGCGCCCGCCACCTTCACCGTGACCGACTCGCCGACCGCGTCCTTCATCTGCGAGGAGATGGTCCGCTGCCAGATCAGCTCGTAAAGGCGGAACTTGTCGCCGCTCAGCCCGGTCTCGCCGGGAGTGCGGAACTCCTCACCCGACGGGCGGATCGCCTCGTGCGCCTCCTGCGCGTTCTTCACCTTGCTGGCATATACCCGCGGCTTGTCGGGCACGTAGGCGGCGCCGTACAGCTTGATGGCCTGAGAGCGCGCGGCGGCGATCGCCGTCTCCGACAGCGTGATGCTGTCGGTACGCATATAGGTGATGTAGCCCTCTTCGTACAGGCGCTGCGCGACCTGCATCGTGTGCTTCGAGGTGAAGCCCAGCTTGCGGCTGGCCTCCTGCTGCAACGTGGTCGTCCTGAAGGGCGCATAAGGCTTGCGCGTGTACGGCTTGCGCTCGACCGACTTGACCCGGAACGACGAGGCGCGCAGGCGCCCGGCCAGTTCACCGGCGGCCGCCTCGGACAGGTGGAGCACGCCGGCCGTCTTCAGCTGGCCGGTGGAGGCGAAGTCGCGGCCCTGCGCGACCCGCTTGCCGTCGACCGTCGACAGCGTGGCGGTGAAGTCACGCGGCCGCTCCTCGGCCTTGCCGGTGTCGAAAAGGGCAGAAAGGTCCCAGTAGTTGGCGACGGTGAACGCCATCCGGTCCCGCTCGCGCTCCACGACCAGCCGGGTCGCGACCGACTGCACGCGGCCCGCGGACAGGCGCGGCTTGACCTTCTTCCACAGGACCGGGCTGACCTCGTAGCCGTAGAGGCGGTCGAGGATGCGGCGCGTCTCCTGGGCGTCGACCAGGCGCAGGTTGAGCGTGCGCGGGTTCGCGACGGCTTCCTGGATCGCGTGCTCGGTGATCTCGTGGAAGACCATGCGGTGCACCGGCACCTTGGGCTTCAGCACCTCCTGCAGGTGCCACGCGATGGCCTCGCCCTCGCGGTCCTCGTCAGTGGCGAGGTAAAGCTCGTCGGCGTCCTTCAGGAGCTGCCGGAGTTTGGTGACCTGGGCTCGTTTGTCGGCGTTGACGACGTACAGCGGCTCGAACTCGTGCTCCACGTTCACGCCGAGCCGAGCCCACGACTCCCCCTTGTACTTCTCGGGGATGTCGTCGGCCCGCTCCGGCAGGTCACGGATGTGGCCGATGCTGGACTCGACGACGTAGCCACGCCCCAGGTACTTCTCAATCGTCTTCGCCTTGGCGGGCGACTCGACGATCACCAGGCGTGTTCCGCCGGCGCCGTTGTTGGCTGGCACGCTGCTTCCTACCTCGCTGTTCGTTCGCGCTTCCCCCTGCCGGAGTCCGGCACAGATCTGCAAGGTAACCCGGATTGCGGGTTTTTTCCTTCCCCCGGGCTACCCACAACCTTTCGGGTCCACCCACAAGGACGCAGAATAAGGCCCACCGAGCAGCCTCGCGCCCTGACTCACCCTGGAGACTAATCGTTGTGCCCGACTACTCCTACATGGATATCTTCATTCCACGCGACACCTCCCGCGAAGCCGCACGTCAACTGCTCACCGAACACGCCGAGTACGGCCAGTGGGAACTGTCTCTCGTGCGCGTGTATCCCGATGGAAGCCGTCGGGTACGGCTGCGCCGCAAGATCATACGAGTTCGCCGCACCCTCTAATTGTTGACCGCTTCTGGACATGGCTTTGCCCGTCCCGGGGCCGCGCCCCCCAGAACGGGCAAAGCGTCTCACGCTACTTACTCACAGGCTGTGAGCGAGAGCCGTACCTGGACTACTTCCTGCCGAGCCGGAGCCGGCGGGTGGTCGCGAACAGCGTCGTGGACGCGGCGAACATCGCACCGAGCACCAGCGCGAACAACGAGGTGGAGTTCATCCCCGTGACCCCCGCGGGCTGAGCGGCGCTCATCAGGCCCAGGTCGCCGACGGGCAGCGAGCCCGCGGTGGAGGCCACCGCGCCGCCGACCGGAGTAGCGGAGGCCAGCCCGCCCACCGGGCCGAGGGCCGACAGCGGGTCGGGGGCGGCGGTGTGGTTCTTGGTCTTCACCGGCAGGTTGGTCTTGCCCTGCGTGGCGGGGGTGGACGGCTGGCCGGGCAGACCGGGCAGGCCGGGAAGCGCGGGCAGGCCCAGGGTCTGGGTGACGTCGCCCACGACGGGCAGCGGGGGCAGACCGCCGGAACGCATCTGCTGGGTCACGTTCCCCGCGTCCTTCAGGCTGGCCAGAGCCGGAAGGGGCAGTGCGGGCAGCAGGCCGCTGCTCTTGGCGACGCTTCCCGTGCGGGGACGCGCGTAGTGGTCGTAGCCGTGGCCCTCTTCGACCGGCTTGCCGACGTGCGAACCGCCCAGGCACCCGGCGGCGGCGTCACCCAGGACGGCCACCGCGTTGCCGCAGACGTTGACAGGAGCGGTGATCGGCGCGATCACCTGGTTGCCGGCGAGCACGCCCGACTGGCCGGAGGTGGTGTTGCCACCGCCGCCGATGCCGTTGTGCGGGTTGACGCTGGCGCCGCCCTTGCAGTGGGCCTCCGCCAGGCCGAGCGCGGCCACGGCGTTGCCACAGGCGTTGATCGGCGCGGTGATCGGAGCCACGACCTGGTTGCCCGATCCGACACCCGACTTGCCAGAGGTGGTGTTGCCGCCGGCGCCCTTGCCGCCGTTCTTCACCGACACGCCGCCGCGGCACCCGGCGAAGGCCTCGCCGAACGCGGCCACGGCGTTGCCGCAGACGTTGACGGGAGCGGTGATCGGCGCGATCACCTGGTTGCCGGAGAGCACCCCGGAACGCCCGGAGGTGGTGTTGCCGCCCGCCCCGCTGCCCGCGGCGGTGTTCTCGACGGTGCTGCCACCCTTGCACCCTGCCGGGGCGTTGCCGACCGCGTTGCCGCAGGCCGTGATGGGCAGGCTGACCGGCGCGACGACCTGGTTGCCGCTGCCGGCGCCGAAGCGGCCGTCGGTGTCGTTGCCGCTGGAACCCCTGCCGTGGGCGGAGTGGTATCCGTGACCGGGCTTGCCACCGCCGTTGGTGACCGACGAGCCGCCCTTGCAGCCGGCGAACGCCTGGCCGAAGACGGCGATCGCGTTGCCGCAGATGTTGATCGGGCCGCTGATGGGCGCGATCACCTGGTTGCCGCCGAGCGCTGAGCTCCGGCCCGAGGTGGTGTTGCCACCGGCGCCGACGCCGGTGTTCTTGACGGACGAGCCGCCCTTGCAGCCCGCGGTCGCGTCGCCGAAGATCGCCAGCGCGTTGCCGCAGGCGTTGATCGGGGCGCTGATGGGCGCGGTGACCTGGTTGCCGCCGAGAAGGCTGCTGTCACCGGAGGTCCTGTTGCCGCCAGCGCCGCCCTTGCCGGAGTTCTTGACGGTCGCGCCGCCCTTGCAGCCCGCGTCGGAACTGCCGAACAGCGAGACCGCGTTGCCACAGGCGTTGACCGGCGCGCTGATCGGCGCATTGACCTGGTTGCCGCCCAGCACGCTGCTGTTGCCGGATGTCTTGCCGGGGATGCCGCCCTTGCCGGTGTTCTCGACCGAGGCGCCGCCCTGCGAGGTGGCGCTGGACTCGCCGGCCGCGCCGACGGCGTTGCCGCTGATGTCGATCGGCAGGGAGATGGGCAGGTTGACCTGGTTCCCGCCGCCGACCGATGAGTTGCCCGAGGTGTCGGCGACAGCCGTACCGCCGCCGAAGGACATGACCGCTACGGCGAGCAGAGCCGCCGGGGCCGATGCCTTTGCCCACGTACGCATAATGAATGCTCCTAGTGGTTCTTGGGGGGATTACCTGACAGTTCGCGGGCAGCCCGAGACCGTGCGCGCCCTCTGGATGGGGCGCCGCTCAGCGGAGATCACGGGGCATGCGAACCTGTGACTGACTGACTGGCTCGCTCGCGGAGGGGCTTCAGAGATTCGCCCACGCTCCGCCGCCGGGCCTTAGAGCAGGGCCGGCCGATGACGCCGTTGGATCAGTCAGGTGAGAAAGAAGGGTCGTCCGCCGCTGTGCGGACGACGGGGGGCAGCACGCACGCCAGGGGGGCGCGCTGTGCCAGGAGCCGCGGGTCGAACACCGACCTCGCGACGTCCCCCATGCTCGGCCCGAAGGGGCCACTGCCACCGCCATTGGGGGCCAGCCCATTGGCGCCCAGGTTTTTGGACGCGGTGGATGGATCGGGCATGCCCGGGGTCGACTGGCTGGTCAGCCCGTCGACCTTCAGGCCTGCCATCGCCTCGGCATTGTCCGTGACCGAGACGGCGTCGCCCGCCGTGGGGAAATCGCCCGAGACGGGCCCGGCGGCGACCGTGGATTGAGAGGTGCCGGCCGCCGCGGGAGCGGCGGTGAGCATCCCGAAGAGAAGAGCGAGCAGCCAGCCGGCGGCCACCAGGGCCCCAACCGCGACCGCTCGGGCGATGACCTGACCGGCGCCGGCCGCGAACCGCGCCATCCGGTCCTGCCGATCAGTGATCGCGCCCTCCGTGGGAACGGCCACGCGCACACGCCGCGCAACGAGGGACATCGCCCTCAGCTGCTGCACCGGCGTGCGTGCCACGTGACCTCCCAAAGCTCCAGAACCGACCTCACCAGGTGAGGCCGGTCCATGGACTCACCCCTCAACGGTCCGTAACCGTAGCAGCACCCAACGTTGTCGCAAGGGCTTTTCAGCAGAGATCCAGGAAGAGGTCAAGAACCCACACCCCAAACCAACCTGTACCCGCTGATTGGGCATGCTTTTCTCTTGCCGGCGGGGCTTCCCGAAGCTCTTCGGCGGGGTGGCGCGGAAACCAGGTATGACGCACCCCCCAGAGTTTGCTAACCTTTCTCTCGCCGACGCGGGATGACGGTCCCGCGTGCAGGCACCAAGTCCGGGTGGCGGAATAGGCAGACGCGCTAGCTTGAGGTGCTAGTGCCCTTTGCGGGGCATGGGGGTTCAAGTCCCCCCTCGGACACACTCGATTCGCCTATGTGGTCCTGGTCGGCTCTGGAGCTGACCAGGACTTTTTGTTTGCCGGGGGTAGTAGCCCAGGCTGTCGTACAGGCGTGCCTTGCGGGCCGGGTCCGCGACCCTGCGCGCATCACCACACCTGCGGATACAGGCGCCCAGCCCGTCCTCACCCATCAGCCTGCTCATAGGGCGGGCTGACGCATCTCGCAGCAGCTTGGCCGACCCCGAAAGGAAGCGGTAAGAAGCCGGTAATGGGCCTGCACGAGGGTTTCCTCATCGCCAAGAAAACACCGAAGGGATGAAGACGATGAGGAAGCTGATCGAGTCGACGTTCATCACGCTGGACGGGGTCATCGACGGCCTGGACGTCTGGAGCATGGGCTACATCGACGAGGACTACATCGCCTACAACGGCGACCTGCTCTTCGGGGCGAGCGCGCTGCTGCTGGGCCGGGAGACGTTCGAGGGATTCGCGGGCTACTGGCCGACGGCCGAGGATGGCGGCGACTACGCCGACACCATCAACAAGCTGCCCAAGCACGTCGCCTCCAGGACACTGACCGAGGCCGGCTGGAACGCCACCGTCATCGAGGGAGACGTCGCGGAGGCGGTGGCGCGACTGAAGAAGGAGGACGGCGGGCACCTGCTGAAGTTCGGCACCGGCGAACTGGACCGGGCCTTGTTCGGCCTGGTGGACGAGTACCACTTCTGGGTGCACCCGGTCATCGCCGGCAGCGGCCAGCGGGTGCTCGACGGCATCGACACCACACACCTGGAGTACGTACGCAGCACGCCGCTGCCCTCCGGCGTGATCGTGCACGTGTACGCCCCCAAGCAGCCGAAGTAGCGGCGCCGGGTGGCCTCCCGCTGGCTCGCCATACAGCGTCGAGCTGGTGTCTCCTACATCATCCACCGGACCCTGGCCTCGATCAGGAGCGAGAGGAGCGGTGCACGCGGATCGCCGACCCGCTGAGTCTGTAGATGAGCGCACCAAGCAGGACCGGTGGACGGCTATCGTTTCTCGGCCGAGCCGCTCGATTAGATCGCCTACGTGTTCGGGTTCCTCGCCCGCTGGGCCAGGGCCGGGGTCTTTCAGCCGATCCGGGATGAGTTGCGCCGTATCCTGCGTGTCCGCGCATGCCGGTGCCCCCTGTCACCGGCATCATCGATTCGCAGTCGGTGCACGCTGCGGCCAGCCCACTAGAGATGGGTCTTCGCGCCAGTAGACGACCACCAGACTGTGTGACGACGTTACCCGGCCCGATGGTGACCCTGCCCTGATCCGGCTCCTGTACCGGGTCCGCGATCTTCCGGTCGGCCCCGTTCAACGGGGCCCTGGGTCACGGCGATCCGGTATGGGGCCGCCGTCTCTCCGGTATGTCGGCGTCAGCGTGGTGGCTTCGGGCAGATGTTGTTCGCCTGTGCCGAGGCGCTGTCGCCATCGGCGTCCGTCACAGTGAACATGGCGAAGGTTGCGCCTCTGCGGCTGCATGTCCCATCGGCCTGGCTCCAGCGGTTGGCCTCGTCGGTCTCGATGCCGAGCGGGAGGTTGGACTTCCAGGTGACCGTGAAGGGTGGGCGACCGCCGATCCATCTGGCCGTGCAGTGGAACTCTCCGTCGTTGGGCGTGTAGCTGACACACCTGAAGCTCTTGATACCCACCGAGACGTTCGCCTGTGCCGCGGTGGCAGTGGATGCGGCGAGGCCGGCACTGAGGATCACCGCCGCCGCGGCGCTCGCGACGAGGGTGGCTCGGCGGCGTGCCGCCGAGCCGAGCCACCTGCGGCGCGGTCGTGCCGCTTGGCCGTCCGATGCCGGGATCAGGCGCTGGCGCCGGGTCGAGAGTCGGGGGATGAGATTCACCGTTGTCCTCCAATGAGCGTGACAGTTGTCACCTCGTATTCGTGCTGCGCGAGTGGCTGGATGTGCCCTGTCAAGCCGACGCGGACTTCCGACACAGTTGACCTGACCCTGCTGGGCATGGCTGCGTCGGCATCGATGGCCGCCGCCAGGCGCTCCTCGAACGCGGCACGCGCCCACCAGCGAGCACAAACGCTCACCGAACGCCTCAGCAAGGCCGGCGTCGCATTGCCGGACTCCGAACTCGCCGGCGCTGCACCCGACTGGTTCGGCTGCACATAGGCCACGGTTATCGCGACGAGTGGCCGTCATCCTCCGACCACGCGACCCATCTGACCGCCCCGGTCAGAATGCGGCGCGGTCGCCGGGGTGTGGTGGACTGGAGCACGCCCAAGAGCCGCGGCCGCCGCAAGGCCACCAGCAGCAAACCGGTCCGTCGTTCGCCCCTCCCGCCGCGCCGATCCGACCTGCTGCTGCGTGATGCCCGGCAGCTCACCGGCCTCGCCGACCCGCTGATGGCCGAAACCCTGGGACAGCAGCTGGCTCGGCCAGGCGTGGGTGAGCGCGAGGCCGAGCATCTGTTGTGCATGGAGGTGACCGGCCGGGCATCCACCACACCCTCACCGCACGGCTTGGCCGCGATCGCCGCGCTGGCGCGGGTCGCGCCCGCCACCGACCTCACCATGCTGGCCGAGACGATCGACATCTTGGAAGAGACCCAGCCGCCGCCGCCCTGGCACACCGCCGCATCCGCGGACACGGAGGCCATCCTCGATGCCGCCCAGCGCACAGCCCTTCCTGACGTTCTGCGCAAGTGGTTGGCCTATGCCCTCGATCAGCGCGACGCCCACCTTCCCGAGTTCGCCCAGGCGTTCGATGACGACACCTCCTGGGGTCCCGCCAAGCAGATCGCCGCCGCTCTCACTGATCAGGGCGTCGACCTCACCGACCGGCAAGCCGTGGACGACGCCATCCGCGCGCTCAACGCCGAACGACTCGCGCGCCGCCTGCTCCCCTGATCAGTTGGAGGCACCGCTGACCAAGGTGCGTACCGGGCAAGAGTGCCGCGCGGACGACGTTCTGGAAGGCCCATTGGGAGCGCGCCCCCACGCAGTAGCTTGGGTTCCGCGACAGAGAGAAGGGGGACCCCGTGCCCGGCATGGCTCGTGACCGACTGGCCGAGTTACTGGATGCGTCGGCGGCGCCGGCCGCGTCCAGCGTCTATCGGAAGCTTGCGAAGTCCGAGATGTCGGTGGTGGTAGATGGGATCGGCCGGCTGCGGTTTCCCCTTCCTGATGAGCAGGCCGTCCAGTTGCGCGGGCTCGGCCGTCGCGCGCGGTTCGGGCGCGGCGAGCAGACGCTGACCGACCCGGAGGTCCGCGACAGCTGGGAGATTCCCAAGGAGCTGGTGCGCGTCGAGTGGACGGACGCGTTCGTGACCGTCCTCGATGACATGCGCCAAGAGCTGGGGTTGCCGCCGCACTGCGGGCTCACGCCGGAGTTGCACTCCATGCTCCTGTACGAGACCGGGCAGTTCTTTGTCGCACACCAGGACTCCGAGAAGGACGACGCCATGGTCGCGACCTTGGTGGTGACGTTGCCGTCCGCGCACACCGGTGGCGAGCTCGTCGTCGAGCATCAGGGCCAGACCAGGAAATACCGGGGGCTGAAGACCGCGCTTTCGCTGGTGGCCCTCTACGCCGACTGCCGGCACCAGGTTCTTCCCGTCAAGACGGGCAACCGCGTCACCCTGACCTACAACCTGCTCTTGACGGGCAACAGCCAGGACGCGGCGGCCGGGCATCCGCTGGTCAGTGATCTCGCGGCCTGCCTTCGCACGCACTTCACCACCCCGGTCGTCCTGCCGTACAGCCATCGCAGGGGCGATCCGCCGACGCGGCTGGCGTACCTTCTCGACCATGAGTACACCGCCCGCGGGCTGAGCTGGTCCCGGTTGAAGGGCTCCGACGCCTCGCGGGCCGCCCTGGTGCGGGCCGCGGCGGAGCAGGCGGGTTGCGAGATCACCCTGGCTCTGGCAGAAATCCAGGAGACCTGGGACGCCTACGATCCCGATGAGGACGAGGATGCGTGGTATGGCGATGACGAGGACGAAGAACCCGACGAGGAGGACTCGGGCAGCGCGGACGACAGGCAGTACGTTCTTCAGGATCTGATCGAGACCTTGACCACGCTCGCTCACTGGATCAGCCCGGAAACAGGGCTGCTCGTGGACATCTCACTGGATCTCAGCGATGCCGAGGTGGCCTCGACGACCCCGACTGCCGACAGGACGCCCTACTCCTCGGAGTACGAGGGCTACATGGGTAACTACGGCAACACCTTGGACCGGTGGTACCGGCGAGCCGCGCTAGTCATTTGGCCACGAAACCAGGGCTTCGCCAGCCGTGCCGAGGCGTCTCCGGGATGGGCGCTGGACGAACTCACCGCGATGGCCCGCGCCGGGAAGATCGCGGAAGCCCATGAGGCGGCGCGTTCGCTGGAGTCCTTCTGGCACGCCGCAGGCCGTTACACCGACCAGACCGAACTTCTCCGCCAAGCGCTGGAAGCAGCCAGGGAACTGGATGACGCGCAGATCGCCGCCATGCTGCTGCGGCCGTTCGCGCTGGAGCGGCTGACTCCCGGACACGGCCTGGCGTTCGCCCGCCTGGCGGCGCACTACGGCGACACCTGGACCGACGCTCTGCTGCACGACTGGTCCGCGAGCTGGCGGCCCGGCTCCTACGGCCTCGCCCAGGCGCCGCTGGACTGGTTTGAGAATCTCCCACGGCTGTGTACTGCGCTTTCGGCCGAGGGGAGCGCGTCCGTCACAGCCACCCGTCGTATCGTCGATCTTTCGTGGACGATGATCGCGGGCCAGGTCGGTCCGGCGCTCGACGGCCCCCTCACCTCCCGGCACAGCGCCTGGCTGACCTCTTTGGGGGCGTCATGCGCCGGGATCATCGCCGCCGCGGCCCACCTGGGATCGACTGGCGTACTGCAGGACGCCCACAGGCTCGCGCGGACGGCCGGTGATCGAGCGCACGTGCTGACGATGGCCACGCTGCGCGCCGCGACGCACCAGGCGGGCTTCGGCGACCTGGCCGTCATCTGTGCTGAACGGCTCCGCACATGGTTGGCGCAACCCCAGCGTGTGCCAGGCGACTGGTCGATCGAGCTGCCCACCGGATGCGCGTGCGAGCTGTGCGAAGTACTCGGCACGTTCCTCCGGCATCCTGAACGGCGCGCTCTCGACTGGCCGCTCGCCAAGGACAAGCGCAGGCATGTCCACGCTCGAATAGATGACGCGGAGTTGCCCGTCCGTCATGAGACCAGACGCCAGGGCCGGCCGTACACCCTGGTTCTGACCAAGACAGAAGCCCTCTTCGAACGGGAGCGTCTCGCCCGCGAGCGTCACGAAGCGGACCTGGCTTGGCTCACCGACTCCTGGAAAGCCTCCACCTGAGCCACCACCGACATCGTCACGCCACGTGAATGTGGTGTACGGGAATGAGGATGGCGACCTGCACCCGGCGAAGGCGGCGTTGTCGGCCAGAGCGGGTGGGGGTGCTCTGGCCGACAGTGCCGCTGCCGGCTTTCGGTGGAAGGTCTTGTTACTTGGTGGGCTCGGTCTGCTCGTCACTGAAGACCACCTTGACGAGTTGCTGCTTCACCTTCTCGAATGCCCCGGACAGGGCGACCATGTCGAGTTCGGCTTCGCCGGTGGTCACCGAGGCGGTCATGGTCTTGCTGCCGTCCGGGGTGCTGTACATGATCGCGGCCCAGCCCCAGAAGCCGCCGTTGTGGTGCAGGAGGGCGACGCCGTCCTCGGTGGTCTCCACGAACACCCCCAGGCCGTAGCCGATCGTGGGGTCGGGCTTGCGCATCTCGGCCAGGAGCGGGGCGGGCAGGAGCTTGCCGGAGTTCAGGGCGGAGAAGAAGGTGTGGAGGTCCTTGGTGGTCGAGATCATGTCACCGGCGGCGGAGATCCAGGAGGGGTTGAAGCTGGTGGTGTCGGCGGTCTTCCACTCTTCGCCGTCCTGGTAGCGGTAGTAGCCGTGGGCGTGCGGCTCGGGGATGTCCGGGGAGGACTCCGGGAGCACTGTGCCTGACAGGGCGAGTGGGCGCAGGATCCGTGCCGCCATCTCGTCCGCGAACGTGCCGCCGGTGATCTTCTCGACCAGGAGGCGGGCCAGCACGTAGTTGGTGTTGGAGTAGCTCCAGGCGGTTCCCGGCTCGAACCGGGCCGGCTTGGACAGCGCCAGCCGTACCAGCTCCTCAGGCTTGTAGGTGTGGAACTGGTTGTCTTCCACCCATTCCTTGCCGAGTCCGGGGATTCCCGGCGCGAAGGTGCCGTCCTCGTAGTACTCGCCGGTGAAGTTGAACACGCCGCTGGTGTGCTGCAGCAGCATCCGGACCGTGATTCGCCGGTCCAGCCCGTATTCGGGCAGGTGGTCGTCTACTGGGGTGTCCAGTTCGATCCGGCCTTCGGCCACCAATTGCAGAACCAGGGTCGCGGTGAAGGTCTTGGTGGTGCTGCCGATCCGGAACAGTCCGTCCGTCGCCGGCTTGGCGGTCTGGCCGAGTTCGCGCACGCCGGCGCTGCCGACCCATTCTCCCTGCTCGTCGTTCACTCGCAGCTGCACTCCGGCGGCCAGGCCGGCGTCGACGAACTCCTGGATGGCCTTCTGCAGTTCGGGGCGGGTGTCGTGGGTGGTGGTCATGGTGGTGCTCCTTTCGAATCTGTTGTGTCAGGTCAGGCGGCGTCGAGGGCTTCGGTGATCTTGCGGATCATGTCGGCGACGGTGGGGCTGGGCTGGGCCTGGTGGGTACGGGCGGCCGCCTCGATGGCGACGATCACGGTGTCGCGGTAGTTGCCGGCCTCGGCCGGGTCCTGCTGCTTGAGCAGGGCGACGGCTGCCGTCAGGGCGGGCAGCACCCGGTCGGCCAGTTCGGCGACCGTCTTGCCGGTCACGTTGATGTCTTTGCTCTTCGCGGCTAGGACGTGCCCGATCAGGCCGGTCGCGGAGGACAGGGCGATGGAGCCCTGGGTGGCGGCCTTGTGGGGCGAGCCGGCGACGTCGGCGGCGGCGATCAGCGAGACAGCGCCGTAGGCGGCGGTGCGCAGGGTGGCCTTGTCCTGGTCGGTGAGGGTGACAGACATGATGGTGTGCTCCTTCGGATCTGTTGGGCTTTGCGGTCTTGCGGTGCTTCAAAGCATCGCCAAGTGCCCTGATACCGGGTGGTCGCCGTCCTGACGCGGCCGCTGACACGACATGGCGGGCTCTTCGCCGAGGAGGTCTCAGGAGCCGAGAATCACCCCCCGTGTGGCGCCAGGAGGGCCTTGGGTGGGTGTTCGTGCTGGTCAGGTGGCTATTTGGGGCTTAGCGGGGTGATTTGGTGATCGTCTTTCGGGGGAAAACCGGGTGACATTTCATGTCTCTTCCCGGAATGTTGAGCGGGGGCGATGAGTTTTGTCGGTGGTGCCGGTCAGTCTTTGCATGACCACAACTTCTTGTGAGACCCAAGGCTGGGATGCCGGCCGTGACCACGTCATTACCGACAATCAAGATCGAGGTTCCGTGTCCAGTCCACAGCTCGACTCACCCGCCAAGCCCACGACCGGCGTCGTCGCAGGTCGTACCCCGGCCGTGATCCGGCTGCTGGTGCTCGCCACGTTCGTGGTCATCCTCAATGAGACGATCATGATCAATGCGATCCCGCAGCTCATGGAGGCTCTGCACATCACTGAGCAGACCGCCCAATGGCTCTCGACCGCCTTTATGTTGACCATGGCCGCGGTTATCCCGATCACCGGATGGTTCCTGCAGCGCGTGTCCACGCGCAGTGCGTACACCACGGCGATGGGTTTGTTCCTTCTCGGCACGGCGTTGGCCGCCGCAGCGCCGACGTTCGAGGTGCTGCTGGGTGCCCGGATCGTCCAGGCGTCCGGCACCGCGGTGATGATGCCGCTGCTCATGACCACGCTGATGCAGGTCGTGCCCGCTTCTGACCGGGGCCGGGTGATGGGGAATCTTTCCCTCGCCATCTCGGTCGCGCCTGCCATGGGGCCGGCGGTGTCGGGTCTGATTCTTCAGTTCGGGAACTGGCGGATGCTGTTCATCGTCGTGCTTCCCATCGCGGCGCTGATCACGTGGGGCGGGCTGAAGCAGCTCAAGAACGTCGGGGAGCCGAAGTTCAGCACGATCGACTGGCTGAGCGTGGTGACCGCCGCCGCCGGGTTCGGCGGGTTCGTCTACGGCCTCAGCCGGTTCGAGGGCGGCTCCCCGGGGACGGCCGCCGCGATCGTGGGCGTCGGGCTGCTCCTGATCGGGGCCTTCGTTCTTCGTCAGATGTCGCTGCAGAAGCGCGGGACGCCGCTGATGGACCTGCGTACGCTGCGCCACCGCACGTACACCGTCGCGCTGATTCTGATGTCGGTCGCCTTCATGTCGATGCTCGGCTCGATGATCCTGCTGCCGCTGTATCTGCAGACCATCCGCGGGCTCAGCCCTCTGGAGACCGGGCTTCTGGTGATGCCTGGTGGTCTCGCCATGGGGTTGCTCGGTCCGACCGTCGGGCGGCTGTTCGACAAGTTCGGTGGGCGGGTGCTGGTCATTCCTGGCTCTATCGGGATCATGCTGGCGCTGGTCGGGTTCACCCAGGTCACCATGACCATGCCGTTCTGGCAGATTCTCGGGCTGCACGCTCTGCTCATGGTGAGCCTGGCGGCTCTGTTCACTCCGGTGTTCACCCTCGGACTCGGCGCGGTTCCCTCGCATCTGTACTCCCACGGCAGTTCGATCCTGAGCACGCTGCAGCAGGTCTCCGCGGCCATCGGCACCGCGCTCGTGATCACCGTGATGAGCGCGCGGGCCGATTCGCTGAAGGCCGGAGGAATCGCGGAGAACGTCGCCCTTCTCGACGGCATGCGACTGGCCTTCATCATCGGCGCGGTGCTGTCCGTGGCCGTGGTCATCGCCGCCCTGATCCTTCCCGCCCGGTCGGACAACCCCGTCGAGCACTGACGGCAACTCCGGTGAGGGTCCGCCTGTGGCTGGCGGGCCCTCACTCGCGTCTCAAGGCTTATGTCGTACGCGTCCGTAGTCGGCCAGGGCGTGGAAGGCGGATTTGGGGTCCCATGGGAGTTCTGGGTAGGCGGCGCCGGTACGGCCGTGCTCCAGGATCTTGACGATTCCGAAGGCGGCGGTGTCGAGGTCGCGCTCCGGGTCATCGGAGTGAGGCAGGTGCCGGTTGGCGAAGGTGTTGACGAACGCCGCGTCCACCCCCGCCTCCTCGTAAAGGGTGAGAAGTTCCAGCACGTATCGCGTCTGCTCGTCCTCGTCTCTGATGACCTGGGTGTGCAGGCGGGGGCGGGCGTGAGCGTCGTACTCGACGATGGAGTCGCCGCGGCCGCCCAGCGCGGCGGCTCCCCGGTGGGTGGCGCAGCCGAACTCGGTGACGGCGAACGGCTTGCCCTGCGCGACCTGCGCCCGCAGGCCCTCCAGCCAGCCGGGGGGCGTGGTCGCGTCGCGGTATCCGGCGTCGGTGGCGATGATGTCGAACGGTGTCCAGTCGACCCCTTCAAAGAGGAGTGAGGCGTAGCCGACCTGGCCGCCGAAACGTTCGCGCACGCCGGCCACGGCCTCCTTGAAGAAGGCGTTGATGGCGCTGTGCAGGGCGGGCAGGGCGGCGCGCATGCGCTCGGGGTCGGTGAACAGGCCCAGGCGCTCCTCCAGAGTGTCTCCGGGCAGGAAGCCGCTGGTGAACAGGCTGATCTCGGAGCCGGTGAGCAGGACGACTCGCGCTCCTGCCCGGCGCAGGCATTCGGCTCGCTCGGCCGCGTCCAGCAGGAACGCCAGCAGTTCGTCCTGGGTCAGGCCGTTGGTGAACGGCGAGTACCAGATCTCCAGGCCCGCTTCCGCGGCGTGCCGGGCTGCGGTTTCCAGGCGGTCCTGGACGCCTCCGGTGATGCGTACGGCGTCGCAGCCCAGGTCGTCGTGGATGATCCGCATCTCCCGGCGGACGGTGCCGGGGTCGAAGGGCTCGTGGGTGGTGGATCCGGCGGAGGTGAAGCCGGTGTCGTAGGTGATTCCGTAGGCGCGCATCAGAAGTCCATCTCCCCGCCGCTCGGAGTGGCTGGGTTCTTCTCCGGCTTCTCGGCGATGACGGCCTCGGTGGTCAGGAACAGCGCCGCGATGGAGGCGGCGTTCTGCAGCGCCGAGCGGGTGACCTTGGCCGGGTCGAGGATGCCCGCGTCGAACATGTTGACGTACTCGCCGGTCGCCGCGTTCAGGCCCTCACCGGGGGTGAGGTTGCGCACGCGCTCGACCACGACGCCGCCTTCGAGACCGGCGTTGACCGCGATCTGCTTCAGCGGCTCCTCCAGCGCCTTCTTCACGATCGCCGCGCCGGTCGCCTCATCGCCCGACAGCTCCAGCTTGTCGAACGCCTTGGTACCGGCCTGCAGCAGCGCCACACCACCGCCGGGCACGATGCCCTCCTCGACGGCCGCCTTCGCGTTACGCACGGCGTCCTCGATCCGGTGCTTGCGCTCCTTCAGCTCGACCTCGGTCGCCGCACCGGCCTTGATGACCGCCACGCCACCGGCCAGCTTGGCCAGCCGCTCCTGCAGCTTCTCCCGGTCGTAGTCGGAGTCGGTACGGTCGATCTCCGCCCGAATCTCGTTGACCCGCCCGGCGATCTGGTCGGCGTCACCGGCGCCGTCCACGATCGTGGTCTCGTCCTTGGTCACCACGACCTTACGAGCCCGGCCCAGCAGGTCGAGAGTGGCGGACTCCAGCTTGAGGCCGACCTCCTCGGCGATGACCTGGCCACCGGTCAGGGTGGCGATGTCACCGAGCATGGCCTTGCGCCGGTCACCGAAACCCGGAGCCTTGACGGCCACCGAGCGGAAGATCCCCTTCATCTTGTTGACGATCAGGGTGGCGAGGGCTTCGCCGTCGACCTCCTCGGCGATGACCAGCAGCGGGCCACCGGCTCGGACGACCTTGTCGAGCAGGGGCAGCACCTCTCTGTTGGCGGAGACCTTGCCACTCACCAGGAGGACATACGGGTCGTCCAGGACCGCTTCTAGCCGGTCGGAGTCGGTGATGAAGAGCGGGGCGAGATACCCCTTGTCGAAGCGCATGCCCTCGGTGAGCTCGAGCTCCAGGCCGAAGGTGTTGCTCTCCTCGACCGTGATGACACCTTCCTTGCCGACCTTGTCCATCGCCTCAGCGATGAGCGCGCCGATCTCGGTGTCCGCGGCCGAAATGGAAGCCGTCGAAGCGATCTGCTCCTTCGTCTCCACATCCTTGGCCAGCTTGGACAGCTCCTCGCTGACCCGCTCGACCGCCGCCTCGATACCCTTCTTCAACGCCATCGGGTTCGCACCCGCGGCCACGTTACGCAGACCCTCACGCACCAGCGCCTGGGCGAGCACGGTGGCCGTCGTCGTGCCGTCACCCGCGACGTCATCCGTCTTCTTGGCCACTTCCTTGACCAGCTCAGCGCCGATCTTCTCCCACGGATCCTCGAGCTCGATCTCCTTGGCGATGGAGACACCGTCGTTCGTGATCGTGGGAGCGCCCCACTTCTTCTCCAGCACGACATTGCGCCCCTTGGGACCAAGGGTCACCTTCACGGCGTCAGCGAGCTGGTTCATGCCGCGCTCGAGACCGCGCCGGGCGTCCTCGTCGAACGCGATCATTTTTGACGTCATTCCGCACTCCTGACCTGTCTGTGGGGGACGGCTCCCGCGACCGCGCCGTCCCGGCTCGCTGGCACTCTACATAGAATTTGCGTGCCACGCACATGATGCGCGACGCGCAATCTCGCGGTATCGTATCGGCATGACCGACGAGATCGCAGACCTACGGACACGCAACAGCCAGGCCACCAGGGAGGCGATCGGCCATGCGGCGCTGCGCCTGGCCATCGAGCAGGGGCCCAACGGGCTGGCCCTGGTGCGTGTCCACGACATCGCCGCGGCCGCCGGGGTGTCGCCCCGCACGTACAACAACTATTTCTCCAGCAGAGGCGAGGCGATCTGCGCCTTCCAGGCCGACCAGTCCAAACGTGCGGGCAAGGCCCTGCGCGCCCGCCCGGCCGGCGAGTCGCTGACCGAGGCCATCACCGCCGCCGTGATCGAGCTCTACACCGATCCCGAGCCCGACCGGGCCGGGCTGAGCATGATCATGCTGACACCCGAGCTGGAAGGTGAGGCGCTCAAGGCGTTCACCATGGCCGAGGGCCCGCTCGCCGACGCGATCGCGGACCGCACCGACGACGACGGCGACCTTTTTCCCGCCGTTACGGCTGCCGCCGTCGCGGGCGCGGTCCGGGTCGCGGGGCGGCGGTGGCTGGAACCGGGCACCAACGAACCCTTCGCCGCCATCCTCCGCCGCGCGCTGTCCCACGTCCTGCCCGGCTAGACCCCCGCCGTTGACCCTGCTCACGGAGGGAGAGCTGTCCGACGCTACGCACCTGGCGATCGAGTACCGGTATCCGCTGGCGTTGGCCTGGTTGTGTGAGCGGTTCGCCGCCTGACCGCCTTTGTTCTCGGCCGCGATCGTCTGCCAGCGGTGCTTGCGTGCCGATCGGGGCTCGCTTGTCGGTTGGGCTCGCTTGTCGGTTGGGCTCGCGTGTCAGTCGGGCTCGCGTGCCGGACGGGCTCGCGTGCCGGACGGGGGGTTCACCTGCCGGGCGGGCTCGTGTGCCGGGCGGGCTCGCCTCTCGGTTGCGCTCACCTGTCGGTTGGGCTCGCGTTCGGTTGGGCTTGCCAGCGCGGGTGCCTTCGGGTCAAGGGCATGAGTGAGGGGTACGGCGAAGCCGCTTAGTGGGCCTGCGGCGACGGCGACCGGCTGGAAGCCAAGGCTGGGGGCTGGGGGCTGGGGGCTGGGGGCTGGGGGCTGGGGGCATTGTGGGCGGGGTGGGTCGAGTCGGTTGGTTGGGGGGTGGTGCAGGGAGGAGTTGCCGTTGGGCAGGGGCTCTGGGGCGGGTAGCTGCTGGGATGTGGGGAATCCCGGGTGCGCGAGGGCGGCCGAGCCCCTACGGTGTCGTGGGTATGGGGGAAAGCATGATCTTAAGTCGAGTGGTCCGCGTCGCCGTACTCACGGCTCTGGCTGTTCCGGTTACGGCGGTCGTCATGAGTCCGCAGGCGGCGGCTGAACGGCGTGAACAGTCACAGGCCGGGTCTCTTCGGATGCTCGGGCAGCTGAAGGTTGCCAAGGCGTTGTCCGGCCGGGGCTACAGTCATCGGCGGTTCCAGCCTCGGTGGGCGCATCACCGGGGGACCTGTGACGCGCGCGAAGTCGTGCTGGCGCGTGATGGGCGGGGTGTGCGGAGGAACAAGTACTGCCATCCGGTCAAGGGGACCTGGTACAGCCCTTATGACGGCAAGGTGCTCAAGAGCGAGAAGCTGGTGGACGTCGACCATGTGGTGCCGCTGGCGTACGCGTGGCGGTCGGGGGCCAAGCGGTGGAGTCAGGCCAAGCGGCGGGCGTTCGCCAATGACCTGACGCGGCCTGAGCTCAAGGTCGTCAGCCACTCGATCAACATCGCCAAGGGCGGCAAGGGGCCGCAGAGCTGGCGGCCGCCGCGCCGGGGCTACTGGTGCCGCTATGCCACCTCCTGGATCTCGGTGAAGCATCATTACCGCCTCTTCGTCACCAAGCGGGAGAAGAAGGCGCTGATCAACATGCTCCGTACCTGCCGCTGACGGTCACTGGGGGCCCACGTGCGCGCGGAAACGTTCGTGGGCCGCCTGCTTCGTGATGCCCATGGCCTCGCCGACGTCGGCCCAGGAGGCACCGGCCGCCTTCGCCCCGGCCACGGCCTGGTCGAGCAACGTACGCTGCCAGCTCTCCACCTGGGCCAGCAGGGTGAGGGCGGCCAGCGGGCGGTCGGCGGCGAGGTTGACGATCTGCTCGCACAGCAGGTTCGACTTGACGACCAGCCAACTGGGTGGGGCTGCGGCCAGGAGAGGGGCGACATGCGTGTACCAGCGGCCCTCCGCGTCCTTGGCGCCTTCCGGGGTGGGCGGGAAGCGGCGGCGGTCGGCCCATCCGCAGGAGCAGGCGGCTTGGTAGCCGATGAAGGCTCGGGTGAACGCACTGGAGGAACGGGCCAGCTCGCCGTCGGGGAGGACGGGCGCGGCGAACCCCTCGTGGTCGGGGATGTCGGAAAGCTTCATCGTCATGCCCGTCAAGATACCCTGACGCTTAGCTTGCCGTCTTGCCGTCAGGACATCTTGACCTCCAGCGGGCGTTCAACGTGGGCTGCAGGCAGATCTGCCGGCCGACCCCGAATCGGCGCCCGCTTACGGCGCCCCATGACGGCGGGCGCGTTACGGCTGTCCGGCGGCTGACCGGCCAGGTCGGTCGGTCAGTCCAGCGCAGGACGGCCGGCCGCGAGCGCGAGCCTGGCCAGCAGCATGCGCAGCCGCACGCCGCCGATCTCGACCGGCGCCGTGTCCCCGTCAAACGCCTGAACAGCACCAAGCAGGACAACCCGCACGTGCGTAGCTTGCCACGAGCGCCCTAAGCGGCGTGACAGCGGCGTGAGAGCGCCGTATCAGCGGGCCACGCGATCGTCACCGTCATGGAACTCACCAAGAACCACCGCTACGCCGGCGTCCTCCAGTTGCTGTACGCCCTGGCCTTCCTGATCGCCCCTGTCGCCGGCCTCGTCTACGGCGCCGACGTGCAGGCGGCGGCCGAGGCCGAAGTGATCAGGCGCCGTCGGTCCTGGCGGAGAACAACGTGCACTTCGACGAGGGCGGTTACGCGCTGCTCGTGCCCGTCGGCACCGCGGCCGTCGTCGCGGTCCTGGGCGCGCTCAACCTGGCGGGCAGGCGCGCGGGCCGGATCCTCACCCTGATCGCGCAGCCCCTCTTCCTCGTGATGGACGTCCTCGTCATCCTCAGCCAGCTGTCGAAGGTGGAGTACCTCCAGAACATCCTTGGCGCCGGCGCGGATGCGCGGGCGGTCGTGGACGCGGCCTCGGACGCCTACCCGGACTGGGTGTTCGTCCTGACCGAGGGCCGCATGTTCTTCACCCCGGTGGCCGCGCCGGCCGTGATCGTGCTGCTTCTCCTGCCGTCGACCCGCGCCTACTTCCGCAGGTGAGCCACGCGGCGGACCACCACGTCGCCGTGCGTGGTCGAGGCATGGATCTCGATGTTCTCCGCGACCGACTCGGGCGCCAGCTCCTCCTCCAGCAGGTCGCGGACGGCGCCGTAGGTGGAGCCGAGGCTCAGCAGGGCGGCGCTGCCCTCCCTGACGCCCACGTCGACCGCCCCCGAGCCGGTGGTGAGCGTGACGAGGCCGCGGACCACCTCGCCGATCCTGATGTCGCCGTGCGCGGTCACCACCTCGACGTCGGCGTGGGCCCGCTCGACCACGATCCGCCCGTTGGCGGCGCGGACGCGCAGGCCGCCGGTGACCTCGCCGAGGCACAGGTCGCCGCTGGGCATCTTGATCACGGCCGGACCCTCGACCGCGGCGACGCACACGTGGCCCGATCCCGACTCCAGGTGGAGTCCGGCGGTCTGGTCGAGCTGGATCTCCCCGTGAGTGGTGCGGATCCTGGTCTCCCCGAGCCGGCCGTGGCTGCGTACCCCGCCGGTGGACAGGTCGATCTCCATGCCGGAGCCTTCGGGGAGCCGGATCTCCACCTCGACCGCGCCGGTGCGGCGCCCCCACAGGCGCGGGGTGCGCACCTTCAGACGGCCGCCGGAGTACTCCACCTCGGTCAGACCGGCCGCGGTCGCGTCGTCGTCGTCGGCCGGGTCGAGCGGGTTCACCCTGACCCACGTGTCGGCGCGGCGCTCCGCCACGAGCCGAACATCTCCCGCCGCGAGGTCGACCGCGGCTTGGATGGGTTCCGGGGTGTCGAAGGAATTCACACCGTGCACCCTAAGCGAACAGTGTACTCGTTGGCAATCACGCTGTGCACTACAATGACCGCGACCAGGGAGAGAGCATGCAAGAACAGAGCCCGTCGGTGTGGACGCGCCAGCCCAAGAAGCCGCCCGCGCTCACCCGCGAGCTGATCGTCGCCACCGCGATCCGCGTCCTGGACGCCGAGGGGCTGGAGGCGCTGAGCATGCGGCGCCTCGGCGCGGAGCTGGGCACCGCCGCCACCGCCTTCTACCGCCACGTGGCCAGCAAGGACGAGCTGATCGAGCTGGTCGTCGACCAGATCTACGCCGAGATCGAGATCCCCGAGAGCGGCGACCCGGCCGACTGGCGCACCCCCACGCTCGCCTGCGCCCACAGCCTGCGCGCGGCGATCCTGCGCCACCCCTGGTCCGCGCAGCTCTTCGGCGCGGCCGGCCTGTCGTACCTCGGACCGAACACCATGGAAACGAACGATCGCATGATCGGCATCCTCGAGACCGCCGGTTTCCCGCTGGAGGCGGCCAACCGGGCGCTGAGCACCGTCGCGTCCTACGTCACCGGTGTCACCATGGCCGAGGCGGCGGCGTTGTCGCTGATGTCCCGCAACGGCATGAGCCAGGAGGATTGGGTGGCGCTCATGTGGCCGGTCGCCGAGCGGGCCGCCCAGCCGTACCCGCGGCTGCGTCGCCTCTACGCCGCCCAGCACGCCACCGACGTCAGCGTCGACGCCGCGCGCGAGGACCAGTTCTCCTTCGGCCTGCGTCACATTCTCGACAGCCTGGAGTCCGAGCGCACTACCGGATGATGCATGGCACCATTATGGTGTCTGTATGACACCATGAAGGGAGGTCGTCATGCCCCTGTCCGAGGCCGAGCGCGACCAGGCCGTCCAGAGGCTCCAGCACGCCTACGCGGAGGGCCATCTCGACTCCGCCGAGATGGAAGTGCGCCTGGAGCAGGCCCTCACCGCCCGCTCCCCCAGCACGCTGGCCACGGCACTGGCCGAGCTGCCCGACGAGCGGGTTGAGCTGATCTCCACGGGGGGCCGGATCCGCCGCTCGGGCGCGTGGCGCGTCCCCCGCTCACTGCGGATCATCGGCGAGTACGGCGGCGCCAACCTCGACCTGTCCGCCGCCGACATCCGCCACGCGGCCATCGAGATCGACATCCAGCTGGCCTACGGCTCGGTCCTCCTCACCCTGCCGAAGCGGGCGAGCGTCGACTACGACCGGGTACGCCTCACCTGGGGCAGCGCCACCCACCGCCCACCCCGCAACCCGGGCCCGAGCACCCTGCACGTCCAGGTGAGCGGCGAGCTAGGCTACGGCCGCCTCAAGATCCGCCACCGCTGAGGCCGCCTCATCCGGCTTCTCCGGTGCCACGGGCGCGCTGCCCGCGAACGGCCAGGACCATGTCCACGATCGTGGCCACGATCACCACCCCGGCCGCGGCGGCCAGCAGCGGGATGCCCAGCAGCAGGCCCGCCACGCCCAGCACGACGGCGAAGATCAGGATGAACGAACCCACCCTGATGTGCACCACGTCACGCGGGGTGGCACTCGCCATCGGCTTGCCCTCGGGCGAACGTTCGGGCGGACGGTAGTCCTCGTTGTGCGTCATGGTCATCAGCTCGCAATCGCGCTCATCAGGTCCCCCACCGGGGCGTCCGGCAGGGCGCGGGCGACGTCGGCCAGGGCGACGATGCCGACCAGGCGGTGGCCGTCGAGGACGGGCAGCCGCCGGACCCTGTACGCGGCCATCGTGCGCAGGATCTCCCTGGCGTCGTCGTCGGCGCCGATCGTGACCGGCCTGCCCCTGGCCAACTCGCCCGTACGGCAGGAGTCCGGGTCCTTGCCGATCGCCAGGACCTTGACCACGATGTCCCGGTCGGTCAGCATCCCCCGGAGCCGCTCGTCCGACCCGCAGACCGGCAGTGAGCCGACGTCGAGACTGGCCATCTTCTCCGCGGCCTCGGACACGCTGGCGTCGGCGGCGATGCACTCCGCGCCGGGCGTCATGATCTCTCGTGCGGTCGGCATGTCCCTCCTAGGACGGATCCGGTAAGCGCCTCACCTACCCCCGCGCTAGCTCTCCACACCGGTCGCCGCATGCCCGGCGCCGAGGGGCTTGGACTCGGGCGAGCCACGTTGGCGCAGGTAGACCGCGAGCACGATCATCGAAAGCACGGCCAGAAACTCCGACTGCCAGTTCTGCAGGGTGCGGTTCCAGAAGTCCGCGGACAGCACGTAGCCACTCCAGCCGACCGGGTCCTGCAACTGGGAAAGGCGCTGGTTGTTGTACGCCGCCGTCCCGGCGACCGACTGCGCGAACCAGGAGGCGGCGAAGACCAGCCCCATCACCCAGCCGAGCGAGTTGGAGTACAGACCGCGGCGCAACCCGCCGGCCTTGGCCCAGGCGGGGCTGTCCGGCCGGGCGAAGGGCCCGATCCGCTGTTCCCGGTCGCTCTGTCCGCCTTCCTCCCCCGGCGGCTTCGACTCCGGCGAACCACGCTGAACCAGCCAGACCGTGACCATGATGAACAACAGGAACTGCAGGTACTCCGACTGCCAGTTCTCCGCCACGTCCACGGCGAAGTCACTGCTCGTGACGTAGTCCGCCCACGTGACCGGCAGCCCGCCCTCGGTCAGCTGCCTGGCGTTGTAGTCGGCGGTCCCGGCGAACGACTGTCCCACCAGCGCGGCGGCGAAGGCCAGCAGGAAGAACAGGCTCAGCGCGTTGTCCCTGACGAAGCCCCTCATCGGCCCAGCACCCCCAGCGCGATCATGTAGGCCAGGCCCACGACGACGATGGCGAGCGTCGTGACGAACATGATCCGCATGCGCTCACCCCTCGATCTCGCACCGGTACGGCAGGCCGGGCCGAGGCTCGCACCCAGCGGCCCTGACCCGCCACCCGTCGGCGAACCGGTGCAGGAAGACGGTGTCGGCGGCCAGCCGTACCTGGGCCTCGTCGCCGTAGACGCGCGGGCCGCCCAGCGGCGCTCCCCCGCGCAGGTCCAGGTCGAGAACGGCCCGCGGACAGGTGTCGCCGCCCTTCTTCAACCCCTCCTCGGCCCGCGGCGAGAGCAGGGCGCAGGCCCGCGTGCCGTCCCCGGCGGCGACGGCGGCGTAGAAGCCGTCCGCGGCCGCGGTCACCTCGCCGCCCCGCTGCGAAGAACAGGCCGTGATCACCAGTGCCACCAGCAGCAACAGCAATCTGCTCATGACAGACGGCTACCCACGGTCGCGCTGATTAACGGAGCGCCCGCCAGCCCAGGTAGGCGGCGGCAGCGGCGCCGAGTGCGAGCGCGCCGCGGTGGCGGGAGAGCCAGACCTGCAGGCTGCGGGGATGGCTGCGCTCGTCGAAGCGGCCGTGCGCCCCGTAGGACTGCTCGTCGTCGGCGGGTTTCCACAGGTTGTGGACACCGCTGGGCGCCTCGCCGGCGATCTGCTGCGCGTCGACTCCGGCACGGGCCAGGTAGCGGTCCAGGGCTCCGGCGGCGAACTTCTGCGCCAGGATCGTGGCCGCCGTGGTGGCGCCGACCCAGTACTCGCGGCGGCGCGGGTGCTCGGCGGCGTAGACCATGGCTCGGGCGGCGACCTCGGGCTGGTAGATCGGCGGCACCGGCTGCGGGTGGCGGCCCAGCCTGGCCAGCACCCAGTCGAACTGCGGGGTGTTGAGCGCGGGCAACTGCACCATCGTGACCTGGATGTCGCTCTTCTCGTGCAGCAGCTCGGTGCGGACGGACTCGGTGAAGCCCTTGATGGCGTGTTTGGCGCCGCAGTAGGCGGACTGCAGGGGGATGGCCCGGTAGGTGAGCGCCGATCCGGCCTGGACGATGACGCCGTGGCCGCGGGGGCGCATGAGGTCGAGTGCCACGCGGGTGCCCCAGACGTAGCCGAGGTAGGTGACGCTGGTGGCGCGCTCGTACTCCTCGGGCTGGATGTCCCAGAACTTGGCGAACACCGAGGAGAAGGCGACGTTCATCCACACGTCGATCGGGCCGAGGTCGGCCTCGATCCGCTGGGCGGCCTGCCGTACCTGGTGATAGTCGGCGACGTCGGCCTCGTAGACGAGGCCCTCGCCGCCCGCGACGCCGACCTCCACCGACGCCTCGGCCAGGCCCGCCGTGCCGCGCGCGATCAGCGCCACGGTGGCGCCGCGCGTGCCCAGCTCCCGCACCACGGCGCGGCCGACGCCGCCGCTGGCGCCGGTCACCACGGCCACCTTTCCTCGCAGATCCATGGAAACCTCCTGAAGAGACAGGCCAAGGGCAGGCCGCGAGGGCGGCCTGCCCTTGGGTTTCGCGCATTACAGAGGACCGGGACCGTACGGGGGGAACTTCCCGTAGTAGGTGCCTATCTGGTCCCGGTAGACGGACTCCTTGTAGTTCGAGTCGTCGAACTCGGGAGCGTCCTTGATTTCCTGCTTGGTACGGGAGACGTGGACTCTCTTCTCCTGCGGATCCACCCTGGTGACGACGCTGGCCGGAAGCATGACCTTCTTGCCGAAGATCCACGGGCCGGTGTCGACGACGATGTAGCTCTCGCCGACCTCGTAAGTCGCCTCGTCGACCGAACCGATCTTGCCGTCGGTCGCCTCGACGGTGTATCCGGCGAGATCCATGGTGCCGCCGGTTCCGTATACGTCGTGGTGGAAGGCCCACAGGTTCGGGTCAGGCTGCATGACTGCTCCTTTCCTTTGGTTGCGGACGCACATCCGGCTACCCGGCGGCAGGCGGTTAAACGGGGAGCGTCACGGTCCGGGGCTCGGGGAGGGACTCGAAGACGAGGACGTGCCGGTTCCAGACGACGGTCAGACCAGGCAGTTCGCGGCGCGGGTCGGCGACCGTGAGCGTGGCGGTGCCGTCGCCTTTCTCCCTGACGAGGACCGCGCAGGGGGCGGAGGCGGTCAGCGGGCCGGCGGTGCCGGGCTGCCAGAAGTTGGCCGCGGTCAGGCCCAGCCCCGGCACGTGTACGGCCTGCTGCCCGCTCGTGTTGGCCAACACGTGCAGCCAGGTCGATGCGGCGGCACGGGCCCGCGTCCCGGCCTCGGAGGCGCCGGGCAGCAGGGCGTAGGCGTAAGCGGCGTCCGCGGGGTCGGTGCCGTGGTCCAGCCAGAGCGTCACGTACCGCTCGTCGCGCCCGATCTTCGGCTGCGCGCCGTCCAGGACGACGTAGCCGGCGTGGCCGTCCAGGTGGAACCAGCCCGCCCGGCGGTCCACGGCCAGGTCGGCGCCGGTCCTGCGGTTGTCCACGACGGTCTCGACGGGTACGCCGTCGCTGCAGGCGATCCCGGCGCCCAGGCAGACCACGGCGTCGTCGAGGAAGAACCACGACTTGAACGCCTCGAGTGAGCTTTCGAGGCCGGACAGGTGGTGGCCGACGGTGGCGTACGTGCCGTCGGTGGCGCCGCCGACCCAGCGCCACGGGGTGAGGGTCTCGCCCCACGCGGTCCCGGCGCCGTCGGGCAGGCGGCGGGTGGAGACCGTGGTGCCGGGCAGCCGGTAGGGGTCGACGCTCTGCCAGAAGCCGTCGGCGTACTGGGCGGGGTGCTCCGGGGTCCACCAGTAGAGCATTCCGGCGCCGGTGTGCCAGCCGCGCAGGTTCTCGCCGTTGCCGTGCTCGTAGTGGCCGATCCGGTGCGAGCTCATGCTGAGCGCAGCGCACCAGCCGGGCGCCCGGTGGACGGCGCGGGCGCTCATCGGCATCAGCACGTGGCCCGTCGGCTCGGAACGCGCCGCGACCTGGTCGTCGTCGAGCAGTCCCCAGCCCTTGACCATGCCGCGCCAGCGGGCCCGCTCGGCGGCGCCGGCCGTCTCGCCGAGCAGCAGCACGGCCTCGGCGATCTCGCGGGCCCTGCGCCGCGCGCCGTCGGGGTGCCTGCCGACGCTCCGGCCCCGGACGAGGTCCATGCACAGGCCCTGGTGGATGAAGGGGGCGAAGGAGCGCTCGACGCTGTCGTGGACGATCTGCCGGTCGGCGACCTCCCAGGGGGTGCCGCGCAGCACGGCGAAAAGCCTGGCCAGGCCGGACAGCAGCACCGCGCCGTAGCCGCCCTGGTAGGGGACCCAGGAGTGCTGGATGAAGGAGCCGTCGCGGTAGAAGCCATCGCCTTCCGTGACATAGCGCAGGACCGGCGCGAGCCCGGCGACCGCTCTGGCCGCCCGTTCGCGGTCGGAGTGGTCGCCGCCGAGGACGGCGCGCAGCAGCAGCACCGTGCACAGGTCCACGCGGTTGGCGCCGGTGCTGGTGCCGTCGTAGTCGTCGAGCACGCTCTCCGGCACGAAGTGGTCGACCGCTTCCAGCAGCAACGTGCCCCGATAGCCGGTACGCATCGCGCTGTCGAGAAGCCGCTTGGGCACGCCGATCTGCCAGCGCCACCAGTTGCCTTCGGGATCGGTGCCGGGCGCGTAGGCCCGCCGGACATATCCGTCGATGTCGTGGACCACCGGGCCCGTAGCCAGCTCCCGCCAACGCCGCCTGACCAGCTCGAACGGGTCCTCGGCCGGGAGCAGTGCGGCGGCCCCCAGCAGGAGCATCGCGCGTCTGGACAGCACCGGCTACTCCGGGAAGGTCGCGGTCACGACCCAGCGCTCGCCGTCCCGGCCGTATGCGAGGGCGCCGCCGTACTCGTGAAGATCGGCGGCCAGGCTGCGCAGGCCGTAACCGCCGCTTCCGGCCCGCCGGGCGCGCACGGGGGTGCTGACGATCGTCAGCACCCGCCCCTCGACCAGGTACTCCACCCGCGCGCCCGGCCCGCCGTGCCGCAGCGCGTTGGTCGCCGCCTCCCCGGCCAGCCGGTGGAAGAGGTCCGCGAGCGGCGGCGCGAGATCCATCGACGGTACGGCGGGCACGTCCAGCCCCGCCGCCCGCAACCGGCTGAGATGGGCGGAAAGCTCGGCCCCCGAGGCGTCCCGCCGGTCGAGATCGGCGATGGCGTCGCGGACCTCGTCCAGCGCCCTGCGCCCCGCCGACAGCACCCGATCCACCCGCTCACGTTCGGGCGGCGCGAAGGCGGCCGTGTGCCGCAGCGCCTCGGTCTGGACGAGCATGACCGTGACGGTCCCGGCCAGCGTGTCGTGCAGCCGCCTGGCCAGCCGTTCGCGCTCGGCCGACTCCGCGCGCAGCCGCGCGTGCTCGGCGGCGGTGGCCGCCAGCGCGGCCCGCTCACGGGCGTGCTGGCCGCGCTCGACCCCGGTCACCCACACGACGGTGAACGACACGAGGCTGATCAGCCCGCCCTCGACCGGCCCGCGCAGGGTGGCGTCCGAGATCGACAACGCCAGCGCCGCCGCGGCGCACAGCCAGATCCGCACGCTCCTGCTGCCGCTCCCCGCGGCGGCGTGCAGCGCGAGCATGGCGGGAAGGTAGCCCACCACCCGCCACATCCCGAGCCGCAGGTGCACGAGCGTGGCCAGCGCGACCACGACGAGCACGAGCGCGGGGTACCCGCGCCGCCAGGCCAGCGGAAGAATCTGCGCCAGCCCGAGCGGCGCCGAGACGGCCACGCCGCTGATCACGAAGAGCCCGGTCAGGAGGCCGGCGAGCGAGAGTTCCAGCCAGAGCCGGGCATCTCGTAACATCGGCCGCGTGATCAGGCTCGTCATCGTCGATGACCAGGCGCTCGTCCGGGAGGGCATGTCCCTCATTCTCGGGGCACAACCTGACATCGAGGTGGTCGCCGCGGTGGAAGACGGGCCGGAACTTCTCGCCTTCCTCTCGGCCGGCGAGGTGGACGTGATTCTGCTGGACCTGTACCTGCCGGGCATCGACGGCATCACGCTGCTGCGCGAGCACCTGCCCAGACCGCGGCCGCGCGTGCTCATGCTGACCACGGTCGGCAGGGCCGCGGAGATCCAGCGCGCCCTGGCCGCCGGGGCGGACGGCTTCGTGCTCAAGGACGCCACCGGCGAGGAACTGGCCGCGGCGGTCAGGGGCGCGCACGCCGGCGTCACGACGCTGAGCGCCTCGGCCGGCCGGCTGCTGGCCCGCGCCCGGCCGCCCGGCCTGGAGGCGCTCACCGCCAGGGAACGGGAGGTCCTGGACCTGGTCGCCGAGGGCCTGTCGAACCAGGACATCGCCCGCACGCTGGGCCTGGCGGAGCGCACGGTCAAGGCGCACGTCAGCAACGTGCTGGCCAAGCTGGGCGTCACCAGCCGCACCCAGGCCGCGCGGCTCGTACCAAGGGACTAGTCCTTTCGCCGGTTGCGGGCCGAGACGGGCCGGCGCGATCGTCGAGCGGTGCCGAAACGCCGCATCGCCCTCCTCGTGCTCCTGGGGCTCGTCGCGCTCGTCTACGCGGGCAACCGCTCGTGGAGCACGCCGGACGAGCCGCCGCTCCTGCTGGCCCACCGCGGGATGGCACAGACGTTCGGGTTCGCGGGCCTGACCGGCGACACCTGTACGGCGGAGCGCATCCACCCACCACAGCACCCCTATCTGGAGAACACCCTGGACTCCATGCGCGCCGCCTTCGCGGCCGGAGCCGGCATGGTCGAGTTCGACGTCCAGGTGACGAAGGACGACAGGATCGCCGTCTTCCACGACCACCTCCTGGAGTGCCGCACGGACGGACGGGGCGCGGTGCGCGACCACACGATGGCCGAGCTGCGCCGCCTGGACGTCGGCCACGGCTACACCCCAGACGGCGGCATGACCTTCCCCTTCCGCGGCAAGGGCGTGGGCCTGATGCCGGCTTTGGAGGAGGTCCTGGAAGCCTTCCCCGGCAGGGAACTGCTCCTGCACATCAAGAGCGACGACCCGGCAGACGGCGAGAAGGTGGCCGCCGCCCTGCCCCCGGAGCGCCGCGCGAAGATCACCGTCTACGGCGGCGACGCCTCGGTGGCCGCCTACGCCGCCAAGGCGCCCGGCGCGAGGGTCGCCTCCCGGGCCGTCATGGAACGCTGCGGCCTGCGCTACCTCGCGACCGGCTGGGCCGGCCTGGTCCCCGCCGCCTGCCAGAACATCCAGCTGCACATCCCGGAGAGCTACGCCCCCTGGTTGTGGGGCTGGCCGCACAAGTTCGTCGAGCGGATGCGCGCCCACGGCACGCGCGTCGTCCTCGTCGCGGGCGACGGCGGCTGGTCGGAGGGCTTCGACACCCCGGCCGACCTGGAACGCCTGCCGGAAGGCTACGCGGGCGGCATCTGGACCAACCGGATCGACGTGGTGGCCCCGCGCCCGCGCTAGAGCTGCCCGGCCAGAAACCCGGTGAGCGGCGCGACGTGCCTGACCGGGTCGCGCCACCGGGCCCGCAGATCCTCCAGCAGATGCTTCTCCGCCACCAGCGCCCCGCCCCGCCACCGGCGCACGACCGGATGCAGGAAGGCGCTCTCCTCGGCCCGATCCGGCTCCGGATGCCGCTGGATGGCGAATACGTCCGGCTGGTCGCGCGGCCCCCAGCGCAGCGTGAGCGTGAGCAGATCGTGGAACCGCCCGGCCGCGTAGTCCTCGGGCAGGTCCTCGTAGTGCTCGATCCGGCCGTCCTCGAACACGTAGGCGTCGCACAGGTACTCGAACTGCGTCCACAGCGCCGAGCTCCAGTTCGCCCGGTCCAGCATGTACGCGCACAGCCCGCCCGCCTCCACCGGCGCCGGCCGGTGCTCAAGCGGCGCCCCGTCGAAGCGCTCGGCCAGCAGCCGGTCCAGCGTACGCAGGTTGTAGCGGAAACCGTCGATGAAGGCCGAGGAGGCGTGCTTGACGTCGCGCCCCTGCATCAGCGTCCCGGCGAAGTACAGCCCGTCGACGTTGGCCGACTGGAAGTCCGGCCCGATGGCCGGAATCCGCCCGTTCTCGTGCAGGTACGGCACGCTGCCCGCACCGAACACCCCTTTGTCCATGGTGAACCCGGTGCACCGCAGGACCGCGTCGTAGTCGAGCAGCGCCCGCTCCCCGTCGGCCAGCGTGTACGTGATGGCGACCTTGAAGACGCCGTCCTCCCGCCAGATCCGGTCGATGTCGCACTCCAGGACCGCGTGCAGGGTCTTGAACCAGTAGCTGTCGAGGAAGGCGCCGTACTGCCCGCGTACGTCGCCGGGGTGCTTGCTGCGCCAGGCCAGCCGTAAGGGGTGGGGGCTGGCCAGGTGGACGATGTCGGCGTGCGGCAGCAGCGCCTGCGCGGTCTCGAACGCCGAGTTGCCCTTGCCGATGACCAGCACGCGCTGCCCGGCGAAGCGCGCCCCGTCGGTCTCCATGTCCTCGTAGCCGACCGCGTGCTCGATCCCCGGGATCTCCGGGACGTACGGCCCGCCCCACCCCGTGGCCACGACGACGCACTCGGCCCGGTAGACCTGCTCGCCGGCCCGCACCACGAAGCCGTCCTCCTCACGCCGGATCTCCGTGACCGGCGTGGAGTAGCGCACGTTCAGCGCGTGCTTGGCCGCGAAGTCGGCGAGGTAGCGGGTCAGGTCGTCGGCCGAGGGCAGGTACTCGGCCGAGTACGCGGGGAACAGCAGGTCCGGCGCGTCGTTGAGCAGCGAGTTCCAGTCCCAGCGCAGCCGGATCTCCGGATCGTCGTCGCCCACGTGCACCTTGTTGAGCGAGATCAGCCTGCGGTGGCGGGGATAGTGCCGGAAGAAGGCCCCCGGTCCCGCCTCCCGCTCCAGCGTCACGTAGTCCGCGCCGCGACGGTGCAGGAAGTAGCTGAGCTGGAGTCCGCCGGGACCGGCGCCGACGACGAGATAGCGGTAGGTCTGCACATCCGTAGGTTCTGCGGGCGGCCCGGAGCGGTCAACCCCCTCAGGAACGTACGTTTCGCCGCGTTCCCCACAACCTGCGGATCTCCGCCCGCCAGAGCTGGTACTCCTCCGCGGTGTGGCCGCGGCCGCGTCTGGCCCGCTCGGCCCAGCCGGCCGCCCGCTCGGATCCGGCTCCGGCCAGGATCTCGATGGCCTGCTCGGTGTGGGCCGGGACGAGGCCGGAGCGCACCCTGGCCGCGGCGGCGACGGCGGCGCCCTGGGCGAGGTCGGCCCGGTTCTCGCCGGCGTGGCGGGCCAGCCGTACCAGGTCGTCGGGGGTGGCGCCGCCGGCGTGGACGGCGGCCAGGCCCGCGCCGCTCCACAGGTCGGCGTGCCGGTCGAGCGGGAAGGCGGCGATGGTGACGGCGAGGGCGTCCACGTCGGCGCACTCGCGAAACCACAGCGCCCGGCCGTAGCCCTGGTCGCGGATGGCCCGCCTGACCCCGTTGGTGGTCAGGCCCACGGGCCGGCGGAAGAAGGCCTGGTGGAAGCCGTAGCCGTCCCAGCTCAGCCAGCGCAGCAGCGGGTCCAGCGCCTTGCGCATGGGCCACGGCCGCAGCCTGAGCCTGGCGAAGGCCTGCCCGGCGCCCAGATGGATCGGGTACGTGTGCTCGCGCCCCTGCCCGGCCAGCAGCGCGGCCAGCCGCCTGCCGCCGGAAAGGGTCAGGACGTCGTGCATGGCACACGCCATCCCCGCGCCTTCGTAGGCGAACCCGCGCATCTCCGGCGCGAGGCCGGAGACGTCCGTCCCGTCGGGACCCGCGGCGTTGAACCCGGCTATGAAGGCCAGCCCGACAGCTTCCAGGTGGCCCCTCGCGGGCCCGAGCCGGAACCCGCGCCGCTCGAAATCGACCTGTCCGGCATCCTGACATAGGAGCTTTCTCATGCGTCCCCCCGCCAAGAAGGTAGGGACGTGACAGAGCGTGAACAAGCCTGCACACGACCGCATGAGGTGTTTATCGCCCCGGCATGAACCTTCCCGGACCATCACCCGACTGGACAGGCATGAGCGACGAGTTGCTGGTGGTCCGCTGCCAGCTCGGTGAGCGCGACGCGCTGGCCGAGCTGGTCAGAACGTGGCACGGACCCGTCTGGACCTACGTCCGGCGCATGCTGGACGCCGAGCGGGCCGACGACGTCACCCAGGAGGTCTGGGTGGCGGTGCTGCGCGGCCTGCCCCGGCTGAAGGAACCGGGCAGGTTCGCGCCCTGGCTGTTCACCATCGCGCGGCGGTCGATCGCCGACCGGCTGCGCGCCGAATACGCACAGCCGGAGCCACGGCCTCCCGCGCCGCAGGGTGACGCGTTCGAGGCGGCGCTCGACCGGGCTGAGCTGGTCGGCGCCCTGGCCGCGCTGCCCGTGCGGGAACGGGACGTGCTCGCGCTGTTCTACCTGGAGGACTTCTCTCTGGAGGACTGCGCGCAGATCTGCGGCGTCCCGGTCGGCACCGTCAAGTCACGGCTCAACCGCGCCCGTCGCCTCCTGTCGGAACACCTCACGCGAAAGGGATATGGCCATGAACTCGCCTGATGACATCATCGCCAAGTTGTCGCCCGTGCTGTCGCCGTGGCGGCGGGCCGGTGGGCTGGTCGCGCTGCTCGCCGGGCTCGCCGGCGCCGTCGCGCTGGGCTCGCTGTGGCTGACCGAGCCGGGGCCGCTGCCGGAGCGCCTGCACCTCGGCTTCGCCCTGCTCCTGGCCCTCTGCCTGGCCTGGGCCTGCTACGGCGGGTGGGTGCTGGCCCGGCGGACGCCCATGTTCGCGCTGGACCGGGTGGTCGCGGGCTGGCTCGCGCTCGCCGCCTCCACCGTGACGGCGGTGCTGCTCGCCGTGCTCGCCGTCGTGCGCGACACGCCGGTCCTGTTCGTGGTGGGGCCGCTGTGCGTGGCGGTCGCGGCGGTGGTGACGTTCCTGGCTCACCGCCGGCGTAACGCCCTGCTGCGAAGGAAGGCCGAGCTCAGCTGAACAGGTGGGCCAGCTCGGTCCTGGTGGCCACGCCGAGCTTCGGGAAGGCCCGGTAGAGGTGGTGGCCGACCGTCTTCGGGCTCAGGAAGAGCTGGGCTCCGATCTCCTTGTTGGTGGCGCCCGTCGCGGCGAGCCGTACCACCTGCAGCTCTTGCGGGGTGAGGGCGGCCATCGCGTCGGGCGCGGCCCGTGCGGCGGTCTCGCCCGCCGCGCGCAACTCGGCGCGGGCGTGCTCGGCCCACGGGTGCGCGCCCGCCCGCTCGAACGTCTCCAGCGCGGCCCGCAACTGCGTGCGGGCCTCGGCCTTGCGCCGCTCACGGCGCAGCCACTCCCCGAACAGCAGCCTGCTGCGGGCCTGCTCGAAGGGCCTGGCCCCATCCCGTACGGCAAGCGCGAACTGCTCCTCGGGATCCTCGGCCAGCAGGGCACGGCAGCGGGCAAGCACCGCGTCGGCCCAGGGCTGGCCGGCGGCCCGCGCCCACCGCTCGAAGCGCTCCAGCGGTTCTGCGGCCCGCTCGGGACGCCCCAGCCTGACCGCCGCCTCGACCTGGTCGGGCGCGAAGTAGAGCGCGTGGTTCTGCCCGGTGAGCTGCTCCATGCGCTCCAGCGCCGCCTCGAAGCGGCCGCGCCCCAGGTCGAGCAGCGCGCCCGCCCGCTCGGCCCACTCGCCCTCGCCCTTCTCCTCCTCGCCGCGTACCGCCGCCAGCACCGCGAGCAGGCCGCGCGCGTGGGCCTCGCGCCGGCGCTGGCCGGTGTCCCCGGCGATGCGGATGGTCTCGTCGACGCTGGCCGCCGCCTCGTGGAAGCGGCCCAGGAAGAACTCGGCCTCGGCCAGCGTCCCCAGCACCCCGGCCAGCCAGCCGATCATGCCGCGCCGCCGGAACTCGCCCGCGAGCACCAGCATCGTCTCGCGCGAGCGGGCGAAGTCGCCGCTGAAGAAGTCCACCATCACGGTCGCGAGCCGCTCGCCGACCAGTCCCTCGCGGCGCTGGGGCATCGCCGCCACGTTCTCGCGCAGGATCCGCAGGCCCTCGCCGGGATCGCCGGACATCAGCTCGGCCGCGCCGCCGATGGCCGCCGCCAGCGACTCCTGCCCCGGCAGCTCGGCGAGCAGGCCGTGCGCGCGCCGCATGCCCGCGGGGTCGGCGCGCGTCCAGGCCGCCCTGGCCGCGTCGGTGAGCAGCCGTACCCGGGCCTCGCCTTCAGCCCGCCCGGCCGCCTCGATGAGGATCGTGTAGGCGGCCCTCGGGTCGCCGTCCTCGAAGGCGACCTTGGCGCGCAACGTGGCCAGCGCGTCCGGGTCGCCGCTCAGCCGCAGCGCCTCCTCGACCAGGCCGCCGGCCCGCCCGTTCTGCCCGGCGTCCGTCGCCGTCTGCGCGGCCGCGGTCAGCCGGCGCAGCCGCCGCTCCGGGTCGGGCGTCAGGTGCGCGGCGCGTTCCAGGGCCGCCGCGGCGGCGGCGTACCCGGTGCGGTCGCGCGCCCGCTCCGCCGCGGCCTCCAGTCCCGCCGCGACCTCCTCGTCCGGCCCGGTCGCCGCCGCGGCCAGGTGCCATGCCCGCCGGTCAGGGTCGGCCGCCGTCGCCGCCAGAGCCCGGTGTACGGCCAGCCGCTCGACGAACCCGGCGCTCTGGTAGGCCGCCGCCCTGGTCAGCGAGTGCCGGAACGAGACCGCGGACCCCTGCACGCTCACCAGCCCCTCGGCCTGGGCCAGCGCGTCGTCGGGCAGCCCGAGCTCGCGCGTGGCGGCGAGGATCGTGCCCAGCTCGCCGGTGTCGGCGGCGGCGGCGACCACCAGCGCGCTGCGCGCCCGCGAGGGCAGGACGGCGATGCGCTGGCCGAAGGCCTCCTGCAGGCGGCGGGGCAGCGGCAGCGGCCCGACCTCCGCCGCCGCGGAGGCGGGCAGTTCGAGCAGGGCCAGCGGGTTGCCGCCCGACTCCTCGACCACCCGGTCTCTGACGTGGGGTGGCAGGCCGGGAAGGTGGCGGGCCAGCAGCGCGTGGGCCGCCGCCCGGTCGAGCCCTTCGACCCGCAGCTCGGGCAGCCCGGCCAGCGACGCCTCGTCACGGGCCGAGACCAGGATCACCACTCCCTCGGCGTGCAGGCGGCGGGCGGCGAACAGCAGGGCCTCGGCGGAGGCCTGGTCGAGCCACTGGGCGTCGTCGATCAGGCAGAGCAGCGGCGCGTTCTCGGCGAGCAGCGTCAGCGTGGCCAGGCCGATCATGAACCGGTCGGCCACGCCGTCGGTGGCCAGGCCGAACGCGGTCCGTACGGCGGCGGCCTGCGGTTCCGGGAGCGCGTCGAGGGCGTCGAGCTCGTCGAGGAGAGGGAGCAGGATCTGGTGAAGGGCGGCGAAGGGCAGCTCCGACTCGCTCTCCACCGCCGATCCGCGCAGGAGCGCGAACCCGTCGGCCGCGCGCCCCGCGTGCTCCAGCAGGGCGCTCTTGCCCACGCCGGGCTCGCCGCGCAGGACCAGCGCGCCGCTGCCGCCCTCGCGGGCCGTGCCGAGCAGCCGCTCGATCGCGACCAGCTCGTCCTTCCTTCCCTGGAGCACGCCCCAGAACCTAGCAGGGGTCAGGGAGGCGTCTGGGCGGCGTAGGCGGTGGGCAGGAAGCAGGAGATCGTGCCCTGGCCCGGGTCGGTGACGCCGACGGCGACCGGTACGTCCGTGCGGGAGGTGTCGAACGTCATCATGAGCGCGTCGTGGTCGTGGAAGTTGGGGTCGTACAGGGCGAAGGTGACCCCGGTACCGCTCACGTGGTAGCCCCAGACGAGCACCTGGTGGTTCTTGCCCAGGTCGGCGGGGTTGAGGCTCTTGGTCTTCACCAGGCAGATCGGCCGGGGAAAGCCCTGGTCGATCCAGTCCTTCACCCTCGGCCACGAGTCCCTGACCATGATGGCCGAGCGGCCCGACATGAGCCCGATCGGCTCGAAGATGCCCTGGTCGGTGTCGGGGTAGGCCGGGTTCATCAGCTTGAGCAGGCTGAGCGGCAGGTCGGGCAGGTCGAAGGAGTCGAACAGCCGCGAGACGAAGTAGTCGAACAGCGGCACCCCTTCACCGGCGGGCGCGACGGTCTGCGCGGGCGCGAGCTGGTTGGACAGGAAGTAGTCCATGGCGGCGTAGACCATGCCGCCGCACAGCCCGTTGGTGGCGTCGCCGATCGGCAGGCTGACCACGCCGAGGTCGAGGTGCTTGAGCGTGGTGCCCTCCGGCCAGGAGTTGTTGAAGTGGAAGCCGTGCAGGGTCGGCCGGAACGCGGTGGTGTGCCACTGCGAGTTCTCCAGCGTCCAGGACACCCGGGCGTTCTCGCCGTCGCCGCCGCCGCGCAGCAGCGCCTTGCCCGCGACGCACACCTCGTTGAACGTGTTGGCCCCGACGAACGGGTTGCTCCAGTGCATCTCGATGATCGGCCCGCCGTCGCCGACGCGGTACTGCACGCGGCCCTCGGTGCCGGTGGCGATGCCGTCCGACTCGCTCTCCCAGCTCACGGTCTCGCCGGGCATCACGGTCTGCGGAGGCTCGATGTCATTGGTCCAGACGCCGTGCATCAGCGCCTCGAAGTTCTTGCCGAGGATCTCTCCCGTGGTGTTGGTGAAGGTCACCGCCACACTCCTGGCCGCCATGGCCACCACCTCCCTTCCTTCGCACCCAGCGTGCGGGAGGGTCACGGATGGTGTCGTGAGTACGCCCCTACTCAGGTTGGCGAACCGGACACACGGGCATGTACCTCCCATGCGTGCCATTGCCATCTCCGGCTTGGGGCAAGAACCCGAGCTCATGGAACTGCCGAAACCGACGCCGGGCCCCAATGGCGTCCTCGTCCGGCTCCACGCCGCCGGCCTCAATCCGGTGGACTGGAAGATCGCCGAGGGAGAGTTCAAGATCCCCGGCCTGACCTTCCCGAAGGTGCTGGGCATCGACGGCGCCGGGGTCGTGGAGGCGGTCGGCCCCGCGGTGTCGGCGTTCCGCCCGGGAGACCAGGTCTACGGCCAGTTCAAGGGCAGCTACGCCGAGTACGCCCTGGCGACCCCGGTCATCGCGCGCATGCCCGCCGGCATGATCTTCACCCAGGCCGCCGCGGTGCCCGTCGCGACCACGACCGCGTACAACATGGTCGAGACCGCCAAGATCGACCAGGGCCGGGTGGTCCTGGTCTCCGGAGCCACGGGCGGCGTCGGCCAGCAGGCGGTGCAGTTCGCCGCCAACGCCGGCGCCAAGGTCATCGCCACGGCCACCGCCGACCTGGCCGAGCACATGCGCGGCATCGGCGCCACCGAACTCGTCGACCACACCCTGCGCCCGGTCGCCGAGCAGGTGCTGCAGCTTCACCCCGACGGTATCGACGTGGTGCTCGACACGGTGAGCACCGACCCGGCCGCGCTGGACCAGCTCGCCCAGACGGTACGGCCCGGCGGCACGGTGGTCACCACGGTCTTCTCCGCGGACCCGGCAGCCCTGGCGGCCAGAGAGATCACCGGAGTCAACCTCGACAACAAGGCCTCCGCCGAACTCCTGGTCCTGCTGGCCGACCTGATCGACGCGGGCCGGATCAAGGTCCACATCGACGACGTGGTGCCCCTGTCCGCCGCCGCGACGGCGCTGTCCAAGAACAAGGCCGGCCGTTCACGCGGCAAGACCGTGATCGAGATTCAGCCCCGATAGGCGGCCGTGCCGACCTGGAGCCCGAGACGCGAGAAGGCCGTGTCGCGCCGCCCGGTCCCTTCCCGGACGGCTGGCACACGGCTCCTTCGCACCCGCCTCAACGGGCGGGCTCGGACTCCTGGTCATGCGGTACGCCAGAGCCCTCATCATGCGACGTGTCCGCAGACAACTCCCTGCGCAACGCGTCGATGTCCATGTGTTGGCTGGTGTACTTCAGCTCGCGAGCGACCTTGGTCTGCTTCGCCTTCTGTCTTCCTCGGCCCATGGCAACTCCCTATTCCCCGGGTGTCATCCTAACCAACGACATTGCGACTTGAACAATTATGCAACTGCACTGGATTAGCCTGGACGCATGCCCGTCCCGCTCTACCAGGCCAAGGCCGACTTCTTCCGGACGCTCGGGCACCCCGCTCGCGTAAGGGTGCTGGAACTTCTCCAGGAGGGGCCGCTTCCGGTCCGGGATCTCCTGGCCCAGATCGACATCGAGGCATCGAGCCTGTCACAGCAACTCGCCATACTCCGCAGGGCAGGGGTCGTCAGCGCCGAGAGGGAAGGCAGCACCGTCGTCTACTCCCTGGCCACGCCCGAACTGGCCGACCTGCTCGACGCGGTCCGCCGCATCCTCACCGAGATGCTGGCGGACCAGGGCGAACTGCTGGCCGAACTGAGGGCGGAAGCGCACGGGTGAGCAGCACGTTCCAGTTGAGATATGTCACTATAGGAACATGAGTCTTCGCCATGGTGTGCTGGGCCTGCTCTCCGAAGGTCCCGCGAGCGGATATGACCTGCTCAAGCTGTTCGACGCGTCCTTGAGCAACGTCTGGCCGGCCACGCAGAGCCAGCTCTACACCGAGCTCGGCAGGCTCGCCGAGGCCGGTCTGGTCAGCGTGTCGGCGGAGGGTCCGCGCGGCCGCAAGGAGTACTCCATCACCGAAGCGGGCCTGGCCGAGCTGCGCCGGTGGATCATCGACGTGGAGCCGGCCGGGACCATCCGCAGCGACATGCTCCTGCGCGTCTTCTTCCTGGCCCAGGTCGAACCCGAGCAGGCGCGCGGCTACATCCGCCGCCAGGCCGAGATCGGCCGCAAGACCCTTGAGCACCTGGAGGGCATCCGCGAGTTCCTCGACGGCGACACCGACAACCTCTCCGTGTACGGCCGGCTCGCCCTGGAGTGGGGCCTGCGCTTCACCAGGACGCAGCAGGAGTGGGCCGAATGGGCCGAGAAACAGATCCGTTAGGCTCGCCGTCATGGTCTCCGAGCTGTTCGATCCCCAGGCGTGGAAGGAAGTCGAAGGCTTCGACTTCACCGACATCACTTACCACCGCGCCGTCGACCAGGGCACGGTGCGGATCGCGTTCAACCGCCCCGAGGTGCGCAACGCCTTCCGCCCGCAGACCGTCGACGAGCTCTACCGCGCCTTCGACCACGCCCGCCAGAGCGTCGACGTGGGCTGCGTCCTGCTCACCGGCAACGGCCCCTCGCCCAAGGACGGCGGCTGGGCCTTCTGCTCCGGCGGCGACCAGCGCATCCGCGGCAAGGACGGCTACCAGTACGCCGACGGGACCCCGGCCACCGGCCGCCTGCACATCCTCGAAGTGCAGCGCCTCATCCGCTTCATGCCGAAGATCGTCATCTGCGTCGTCCCCGGCTGGGCCGCGGGCGGCGGGCACAGCCTGCACGTCGTGGCCGACCTGACGCTGGCCTCGCGCGAGCACGCCCGCTTCAAGCAGACCGACGCCGACGTGGCCAGCTTCGACGGCGGCTTCGGCTCCGCCTACCTCGCCCGTCAGGTCGGGCAGAAGTTCGCCAGGGAGATCTTCTTCCTCGGCGACACCTACACCGCCGAGGACGCCCACCGCATGGGCATGGTCAACGCCGCCGTCCCCCACGCCGAGCTGGAGAGCACGGCCCTGGAGTGGGCGCGGAAAATCAATGGCAAGTCGCCCACCGCACAGCGCATGCTGAAGTACTCCTTCAACCTCATCGACGACGGCCTGGTCGGACAGCAGGTCTTCGCGGGTGAGGCGACCCGGCTGGCGTACATGACGGACGAGGCGGCGGAGGGTCGCGACTCGTTCCTGGAGAAGCGCGAGCCCGACTGGTCGCCCTTCCCCTGGCATTTCTAGGACGTTTGTGACGAAGATCGAAATACCCGCCAAGCTCATCAGCAACCACGACGAGATCGGCGAGGGCGAGGAAGGCGGCCCTACCTGGATCGCCGGTCTGCCCGCCCTGGCCGGACGCTACCTCGATGCGTGGGGGCTACGGCTCGACGGGGACCCGATGCACGGGTTCGTCTCGCTCGTACTCCCCGTGACCAGGCCCGACGGCGTACCGGCCGCGCTCAAGCTGCAGCCGGTCAACGACGAGAACGCCAGCGAGGCGATGGGCCTGAAGGTCTGGAACGGCGACGCCATGGTCCGCCTCCTGGACGAGGACCCCTCCACCGGCACGCTGCTGCTCGAACGGCTGGAGGGCCATCGCACCCTGGCGACGGTCGCCGACGACACCAAGGCCCTGACGATCCTGGCCGACCTGCTGGCCCGCCTCGTGGCCCACCCGGCGCCCGCGGGCATGCGCCGCCTGGCCGACATCGCCCAGGACATGATCGACGAGACGCCCGACGCGGTGGCCGCCCTGGCCAAGGAGAGCGACCGGGCGTGGCTGAAGACGTGCGCCTCGGTCGTCGCCGAACTGGTCACCGAGCCAGGTGACCGGCTGCTGCACTGGGACATGCACTACGAGAACGTCCTGGCCGCCGGGCGCGAGCCGTGGCTGGCCATCGACCCCAAGCCGCTGGCCGGCGACCCGGGCTTCGACCTGTGGCCCGCCCTGGACAACCGCTGGGACGACGTCGTGGCCACCGGCGACGTGCACCGCGCCGTACGCCGCCGGTTCGACCTGCTGGTCGACCGGCTCGCGCTCGACCCCAAGCGGGCCGCCGGCTGGACGTACGGCCGGCTCCTGCAGAACGCCCTGTGGGACGTCCAGGACGGCGAGACCGAGCTGGACGAGGACCAGCTGGCGATCGCCGAGGCGTTGCGCCCGCGCCTGTGACCTCACTTCCAGGAAGCCGGGTAGCTGTGGCCGGGTAGCAGCTTCCCGAGCACCACCCCTCCGGCGATCACGACGACGCTGGCGAGGATGACCGGGTTGAGCAGGTAGAGCGGCTCCGGAGCGGTGAGCCCGACCAGCGCCGCGGTCGCGCCGGCGGGCGGATGCGGCGCCTTGAGCAGCATCATCGGCGCCGTCGACAGGGCGGCGGCCACGGCCGCCGTCCACACCGAGGGCCCCGCGACCGACGTGATGAGCAGCGCCAGGGCCGTCGCGCTGACGTGCCCGAGCACGATGCTGCGCGGCTGCGCGAACGGCGCGGCCGGGGCCAGCGCGACGATCCCCGCCGTGGCGGCGAACGGCAGGGCGAACAACGCCAGGCCGGTGGCGCTGGTGATCCCGGCCAGCAACAGGAGCCCGGCCAGGGCCGCGGTCGTCGCGCTGACCACGTTCTTCCAGGGCGGCATCAGTCCGACAGCCCGCGCAGGAAGTCGCGGATCAGGGCGGCGCTCTGGCTCAGCCGCGTCGTGAGCGGGAAGTGCCCGGCATCCAGCAGGTGGACGCGGGCCTCCTTCACGTCGCGGGCGTAGGCGCGGGCGCCGTCCGGGCCGAAGATCTCATCGCCCCTGCCCCAGACCGCCAGCAGCGGAGGCTGGTGGGTGCGCAGGTACTCCTGCCAAGACGGGTAGCGGCCGGGGTTGACACCGTAGTCGAGGAAGAGCGCGAGCTGGATCTCCTGGTTGCCTGGCCGGTCGAGCAGCGCCTGGTCGAAGGCCTCCTGGTCGGGGTTGACCAGGGAGGTGTCGGGGACGCCGTGGGTGTACTGCCAGTGGGTGGCCTCGCGGGTCAGCAGGGCGCGCAGGGCGTCGCCGTTCTCCTTGGAGGGGTCGGCCCAGTAGGCGCGGATCTGGTCCCAGAACGGGGTCAGGCCCTCGTCGTAGGCGTTGCCGTTCTGGGTGACGATGCCGGTGATGCGCTCGGGGTGGCGCAGTGCGAGGCGGAAGCCGACCGGGGCGCCGTAGTCGTGCACGTAGATCGCGTACCGGTGGACGCCGATGGAGTCCAGGAGCTGGTCCACGACGTCGGCCAGGTGGTCGAAGGTGTAGTCCCAGGCGTCGGCGGCCGGGGCCGAGCTGTGGCCGAAGCCCGGGTAGTCGGGGGCGATCAGATGGAACTCCCCGGCCAGCTCGCCGATCAGCTCCTGGTAGGCGATGGACGAGGTCGGAAAGCCGTGCAGCAGGACGAGCGTGGGCGCCGACGGGTCTCCGGCCTCGCGGTAGAAGACGTTCAGTCCCTCGATGACCTTGGTGTGGTAGCGCATGATCACTCCTTAACCAGCTAAATGTAGTTTGGTGGTTAAGTGATAGCATGGCCATGATTAACCGGTCAAACTGATTTGAGAGGTTAGGATGAGGATCCGGCCGCTGCGCGGGGAGCCCGTCGGTCTTGACCTGGTCGACACCACCTGGGTGTGGCAGGGGGAGCTGCTCGACCAGTTCGACACGGCCGAGGGGGTCGAGGCGTGGCTCGCCGACCACGGGCTGCCGGGCGGATCAGGGGCGCGGGAGCGGCTGGTCGAGGCACGGGCCGCCATGCGCGACGCGCTCGAGGGGCGGGGGCACGGGCGGCTCAACGCGGTGCTGGCCCACGGGAGCCTGCGACCCCAGGTCGGGGCGGGCGGGCCGTACGAGGTGGTGGTCGTGGACGAGCCGGAGTGGCACGCGGCGTGGGTGGCGGCGGCCGACCTCGTGCGCGTCATGGGCGGGCGGGTCAAGCACTGCGCGAACCCGCGGTGCGTGCTGTGGTTCCTGGATGTGAGCAAGAACGGCAGCCGCCGCTGGTGCTCCATGGACGTGTGCGGCAACCGGGCCAAGGTCGGGCGCTTCAACGAGCGCAAGCGCCCGACCGGCGCTTCCTAGAAACCCCTCACCCCGGGTGTCTTTGTCGGGTGTTCTGGTTAGGTGCTCTACGGGATGACGATGGCGATCTTGCCGCGGCCGTGGCCGGTCTCCATCTCGCGGTGCGCGTCGGCGGCCTCGGACAGGTGGTAGGTGCTGCGGATGTGGTACTTGAACTCGCCCGCGGCCACCAGGGCGGCATAGCGGCCCAGGCGCTCGGCCAGCCGTTCGCCCACTGTCGTGCGGATGCCGAGCCCGGCGGCCTTGTCGTGCTCGAACAGGGTGAGGATGCGGTCGCGATCCGCCACCAGCTCCAGCGAGACCTCCAGCGCCTCGCCGCCGGCGCCGTCCAGGGCCGCGGTGACGCCGCCAGGGGCCAGCGCGCGCACCCGGTCGGCGAGGCCCGGACCGTACTCGACCGGGATCGCGCCGAGATCGCGCAGGTAGTCGTGGTTGACCGCGCGGGCGGTGCCGATGACCGTGGCGCCGCGCCGGCGGGCGATCTGCGTGGCGGCGCCGCCCACGGATCCGGCCGCGCCGTGGATCAGCAGCGTGTCCCCCGACCCGATCGCCAGGTTGTCCATGGCGATCTCGGCCGTCTGCACGCCCGCGGTCATCGCCCCCGCCACCTCCCAGGCGAGCCCGGCGGGCTTCGGCGTGACCGAGCCGGAGGGTACGACCGCGTACTCGGCATAGGCGTTGAGCTGCGTGAAGCCCAGCACTTCCGCGCCGATCGCGAACCCGGTCACGCCCTCGCCCACCTGGTCGATCACTCCGGCGAACTCGTTGCCGGGAACGCGCGGCAGGTCGCCGGTGATGCCCGGCGGGGTCCATCCAGCGCGTACCGCGGTGTCGTACGGCTGCACGCCCGCGGCCTTCACCCGCACCCGGACCTGTCCAGGGCCCGCCTGCGGCGCGGGCAGTTCCATGACCTTCAACACCTCGGGGCCGCCGAACTCGGCGAACGCCGCTGCCTTCATCACTTCGCTCATGCCGACGAGCCTGCATCCTCAACTTTGCTTGAGGTCAACCCCGTGACTTAAACTTCCCGCCAAAGGAAGGGCAAGCGACCATGCAGAAGATCGTCCACGTCAGACCCCTCGACGACGCCATCGGTCACGAGGAGTCGCACGACTGCCCGTGCGGCCCGACCGGTCAGGGCGTGCACAACTCCGCCACCAAGAAGATGGTCGGCGTGATCTTCCACCACCACGGGCTGCAGCCGTGCCACGAATGGGAAGCATCCGACCTCGCGTAGCCATCTGTGTACTATCGGTGAGGAGCTCATAGAAATCGGGGGACGGCATGAGCAACCTCATCGTCATCGACTATCCGGACGTCGCGACCGCGGAGACCGTACGCACGCGGCTGTTCGAGCTGCAGAAGCAGAACCTCATCACGCTTGACGACGCGGCCATCGTCGAGCGCAAGGACGACGGCAAGATCAAGCTGCACCAGACCACCAGCACCACCGGCGTGGGCGCGGCCGGCGGCGCGCTGTGGGGCGGCCTCATCGGGCTGCTGTTCTTCATGCCGCTGCTGGGCATGGCGCTCGGCGCGGCCGCGGGCGCGGCGGGCGGCGCCCTCACCGACGTCGGCGTCAACGACGACTTCATGAAGGAACTCGGCGAGAAGATGCCCCCGGGCACCGCCGCCCTCTTCCTCCTGGTCCGCCAGAGCACGCCGGACAAGGTCATCGAGCAGGTCGCGCAGTACGGCGGCGAGATCATCAAGACCTCGCTCAGCACCGAGGACGAGAAGCACCTCAAGGAGGCCGTCGCGGCCGCCCGCGCCTGACCTGCCACCAAGGAGCGACCGGGTTTCCGGTCGCTCTTTTGTATATCCGGCGCGGCAAACCTGCCCATATCGGGAACTTTCCGCTTTACTTCGTCTTTACCTGTATAGAGTCCGACGGGGGATGTACCAGGGGGAAGATGTCTGAGTTCTTACAAGCCGTGCTGGGTTTTCCGACAGTCCTTTTCAGCTTTCTGCTCGTGATCGTCGTCGCCTACTGGGTGACCGCGCTCACCGGGCTTCTGGACCTGGACGACGTCGACGCTTCCTGGCTCGGACTGGCAGGTGCGCCCGCCGGAGTGACGCTGTCGATCGTGATCACGCTGGGCTGGCTGCTCAGCCTGATCGGCGGCCAGTTCGTCTCCGCGCCACACCTGCAGATCGCCGTGCTCATCGTGGCCCTGGCCGGCGGCTGGTTCGGCGCCCGCCTGCTGGTCGTGCCGCTTCGCCGCCTGTATCCCGACGAGCGCGGCCCCTCGCGCCACGACTTCGTCGGCCGGCACTGCGTGATCCGCACCGGACAGGTCACCTCCGACTTCGGCCAGGCCGAGGTCACCGCCGCTGACGGGTCCTCCGCCGTCGTCCAGGTCAGGACGACCGGCGACGACCGCCTCGCCCGCGGCGACAACGCCCTCATCTTCGACTATTCCTCCTCCGGGGAATTCTTCCTGGTCATGCCCTATGAAAGGGATCACTGATGGGTGTCATCTCCCTTGGCCTGGCGATCACGCTGGCCGCAGCCCTGCTCATCGTCATCGCGATCCTCGTGGTCATCAGCCGCCTCTTCCACAAGGTGGAGCAGGGCAAGGCCCTGATCATCTCGAAGGTCAACCGGGTCGACGTGACGTTCACGGGCGCCGTCGTGCTGCCCGTCGTGCACAAGTCCGAGACCATGGACATCTCGGTGAAGACGATGGAGATCGTCAGGTCCGGTCGTGAAGGCCTGATCTGCCGCGACAACATCAGGGCCGACATCCGCATCACGTTCTTCGTCCGGGTCAACAAGACCGCCGAGGACGTCATCAAGGTGGCCCAGGCCATCGGCACCGCGCGGGCCAGCGGGGAGGAGACGCTGCAGGAGCTGTTCAACGCCAAGTTCTCCGAGGCGCTCAAGACCGCCGGCAAGCACCTGGACTTCGTCGACCTCTACACCAAGCGCGACGAGTTCCGCGACGAGATCCTCCGGCTCATCGGCACCGACCTCAACGGCTACAGCCTCGAGGACGCCGCGATCGACTACCTGGAGCAGACGCCCCTCCACAACCTGGACAAGTCCAACATCCTCGACGCGCAGGGCATCCGCAAGATCACCGAGCTCACGGCCATCGAGCACGTGCGGACCAACGAGTTCCAGCGCAACGAGGAGAAGGAGATCACCCGCCAGAACGTGGACGCCCGCGAGGCGATCCTGGAGCTGGAACGCCGCCAGGCCGACGCCGAGACCAAGCAGAAGCGCGAGATCGAGACCATGAGGGCGCGCGAGGAGGCCGAGACCGCCCGCGTGCAGGCCGAGGAACGCCTCAAGGCCCAGGCCGCCAACATCAAGACGGACGAGCAGCTCGGCGTCCAGCACGAGAACCGCGCCCGCGAGGTCGCCGTCGCGGAGAAGAACAAGGAACGCGTGATCGCGATCGAGACCGAGCGGATCGAGAAGGACCGCATGCTGGAGGTCATCGCCCGCGAGCGCGAGACGGAGCTGTCGCGCATCTCCAAGGACAAGGAGGTCGAGACCGAGAAGCGCTCGATCGCCGAGGTCGTACGCGAGCGCATCGCGGTCGACAAGACCGTCGCCGAGCAGGAGGAGAACATCAAGCGGCTGCGCGCGGTCGAGGAGGCCGAGCGGCTGCGCCAGACCACGATCATCGCCGCCGAGGCCGAGGCCCAGGAGAACCTGGTCAAGGACATCAAGGCGGCCGAGGCCGCCGAGGCCGCCTCCAAGTTCCGCGCCCGCGAGGAGCTTGTGCTCGCCGAGGCCAGGCAGCAGGCCGCCGACCTCGACGCCCGCGCCAAGATCCGGCTCGCGGAAGGCGTCCAGGCCGAGAGCGCCGCGGCGGGGCTGGCCGATGTGCAGGTGAAGGAGCGCGACGCGGCGGCGATCGAGAAGGTCGGCCGCGCCGAGGCGATGGTGCTGAGCGAGCGGCTGCGCGCCGAGGCCGAAGGCGCCAAGGCGATGGCGCTGGTCGAGGGCGAGCGGCTCAAGGCCCGCGCCGAGGGCGAGCAGGCCCTCGCGCTCGCCGCCGCCGCGGCCGTCGGCGAGAAGCTCAAGGCCGAGGCCGAGGGTCTGACCGAGAAGGCCGCCGCGCTGGCCGCGCTGGACGAGGCCTCGCGTACGCACGAGGAGTACCGCCTGCGGCTGGAGGCCGACAAGGAGGTCCACCTCAAGCGCATCGAGGTGCAGGCGAAGGTCGCCGAGTCGCAGGCGGGCGTGCTGGCGGCGGGGCTGGCCAAGGCCGACATCGACATCGTGGGCGGCGACACGATGTTCTTCGACAAGATCGTGGGCTCGATCACCGCGGGCAAGGCGGTCGACGGGTTCGTGGAGCACTCGGCCGTGACCAGGACGCTGGCGGAGCCGTACCTCAACGGGTCGGCGAGCCTGCCCGCGGACCTCGCGGCGATCGTCGGCGGGATCGGCACCGAGGACCTCAAGAACATCACCGTGTCCGCGCTGCTCATGCAGATGATCCAGAGCGGCGGGCCGGAGGCGAAGCTGACCGAGCTTCTCGAGACCGCGCGCAGACTCGGCGTCGCCGACTCCTCGGTCGCCGCGCTGAGGGCCTGAGCGCATGGCGGATCTTGAGGCGGGCACCTATGAGGTGCTCAGGAACCGCCTTCAGTCGCAGGCCAAGCTGCTGGCCCAGGCCGCGGAGGCGGTCAACGACGAGCGGCTGAAGGTCTTCGGCGGTGCCGAGCTCACGCTGCTCGGCACGGAACGGATCAGGACAGAGAACAACTGCGTGCCCAGGGACATCGTCTCCGCCGGGGAGGTGATGGTGTTCGGGTACAACGTTTTCATTGGACTTAAGCCGGAAACGGCTGTGGACGACGTGTTCTCCGTCCACAGGTTCACCCGCGACGGCGAAGCGTTCCGGTTCGATCCGGCACAGTGGGAGGCGCTCACCGACCCCGCCTTCCAGAAGGACTTCGCCGAGTTGTACCGGTACTACAAGGAGACCCGCCTGCAGACCCTGCGCCGGGTCGAGGGCAAGCTGCTGGCGGTCTTCCAGACCGGGCCGAGCGACAGCAAGGTCCTGCGCTGGGACCTGTCCGGCAAATACCTCGACAACCGGGGCGAGCGCGACCACGTGTTCCCGGCGTCCCACGACTTCGAGTGGACCGTCACCACCCGCGACGACCACGTCCTGGGCCGCCATCCCCACATCTCCGTCGAGGGCGAGGTCTTCGTCGAGACCGTCGGCGGCGACCTGACCATCAAGGTCGAGGACAACACCGAGAGCGGCCACGGGATCTACTCCGAGCCGGTCACCGAGCCGCTGCAGTCGCTGGCCGACGCGGACGTCTCCTACGCGCGGGTCGGGCCGCTCATCCTGCTGCGCATCCGGCCGTACAAGGAGCCGGAGTGGCGGCACCTGGTGTTCAACACCCGGACCAAGGCGGTGGTCAGGCTCGACGGCATCGGCCAGGCCTGCCAGCGGCTGCCGGAGGACCAGGGGTTGATCTTCCCCGGTGGCTACTACCTGGCGACCGGGGTCAGCAAGACGTTCGACCTCGACGTCAGCGAGCTGGAGTTCGAGCGCGTGGTCCGCTCGCCCAACGGGGAGGACGTGCTCTACGTCTTCCATGCCCGGGGTGACGGGCGGTCGTTGCTGCTGCCGTACAACGTGATCAGGAAGGAGGTGGCCAATCCCATCCCGTGCCACGGGTTCAGCCTGTTCGACGACGGCACGATGGTGGTCTTCCGCGCCACCTCCGACGAGCCGACCCGGGTCCATCCCATGCAGGTGTGGCAGACGCCGTACGTCTCCGACACCTACGCCGCCGCCCAGCCCACCGGCTCGGGGCCGCTGGAGCGCATCGGCAACGCCGAGCTGGTCCGCGGCATCTCCGACTGCCTGTCCGTGGCGCGCATGGTCGAGGAGATGTCGCCGTCCGCGGCGACCTTCGAGGCGCTGATCGCCGCCTGCGAGCGGGCCTTCGACCACTACCACTGGCTCGGTGAGCACGGGCTGCGCACCCCGCTCACCGACGTACGCGCCACCGCCGGCCAGGTGCTCGACGAGTACGAGAACGTCGAGCAGCTGACCGCGCAGGCCGCGCGGACGCTGGCCACCACCGAGGAGGAGACCGTCACCCTCGTGCGGCAGGCCCGCGGCGACCTGCCGGCCAGTGCCGACGCCTGGGTCAGCCTGCTGGCCACGCTGCGCCGCGCGCAGGGGCGGCTGGTGACGCTGCGCGAGGTCCGCTACATCGACCTCACCCGGCTCGACTCGCTGGCCGGCGAGCTGGCGGCCGAGCTGAAGGAGAGCGGCACCCGCGCGGTCACGTTCCTGCAGGGTCCCGACGCCTTCACCGGCTACCACAGCGCGGTCGAGCGGCTCGCCGCCGACGCGGGCGCGATCGCCACGGTGGCCGACGCCGTCCCGGTGTCGGAGCTGCTGGCCGACCAGGCCGAGGGGCTTGAGGTGGTCACCGAGGTGGTCGGTTCGCTCGACATCGCCGACGCCACCGTGCGTACCTCCATCCTGGAGCGCATCGCCGAGGTGCTCGGCGGCGTCAACCGCGCCCGCGCGGTGCTGGAGGGCCGGCGCAGGGAGCTGCTGTCCAGCGAGGGGCGGGCCGCCTTCGCCGCCGAGTTCGCGCTGCTTGGGCAGGCGATCACCGGCGCGCTGGCCATGGCCGACACACCGGAGCGCTGCGACGAGCAGCTCGGCAAGCTCATGCTGCAGCTGGAAGGGCTCGAATCCCGCTTCGGGGAGTTCGACGACTTCGCCGCCCAGCTCACCACCAAGCGGGAGGACGTCTACGAGGCGTTCTCCGCCCGCAAGCAGGGCCAGCTCGACGAGCGTGCCCGCCGCGCCGACCGGGTCTTCGCCTCGGCCGAGCGCATCCTGGGCAGCGTCGCCAGGCGGGTGGCCGGGCTGGCCTCGCTCGACGAGGTCAACACCTACTTCGCCACCGACCCCATGGTCGCCAAGCTCCAGTCGGTCTCCGCCGAGCTGCGTACCCTGGGCGACCCGGTGCGCGCGGAAGAGCTCGACGGCCGGGTCAAGGCCGCCCAGCAGGAGGCCGGGCGCTCGCTGCGCGACCGGCTCGACCTGTTCGACGCGGGCGGCGAGACGCTGCGGCTGGGGCGCCACCGCTTCGCGGTCAACACCCAGCCCGTCGACCTCACGCTGGTCCCCCACGACGGCACGATGCAGTTCGCCATCACCGGCACCGACTACCGGGCGGCGGTCCCGTCCGACTTCGCCGACACCCGCCCGTTCTGGGACCAGTTGCTCGTCTCGGAGACGCCCGAGGTCTACCGCGCCGAGCACCTGGCCGCCGCACTTCTCGGCACCGCCGACCTCCCCTCAGCGGATCTCGTACGGCGGGCCGCCGAGGAACGCTACGACGAGGGCTACGAACGCGGCGTCCACGATCACGACGCCACCCTGATCCTCGACGCCCTGGTCCGCCTGCGCGATGGCGCCGGGTTGCTGCGCTACTCCCCCGCGGCCAGAGCGGCGGCCCAGCTCTTCTGGGCCTTCCACACCGACGAGGTTTCACGTAAAACATTCACCACCAGGGCGTCTTCCCTGGTCAGAGCGCGCGAGGCGTTCGGCGCCCACGAGGCCGTGGCCGCCCTGGCCGAGGAACTGTCGTCCTTGATCACCGCCGCCCCCGGCGTGGCCCGGCTGGCCGGAGAGTATCTCGTGGAGGAGCTGGCCACCACCCCGCCCGGCTTCGTCACCAGCAAGGCGGCCCGTGCCGTGCTGGACAACTTCCGCGCCCGGCTGGGCCCGGCGGCGCAGCGCTCGTTCGAGGACGATCTCCAGTCCTTGGAGCCGCCCGCGCGCATCCAGCTCGCCGAGGCCTGGCTGGGCGCCTTCGACCAGTCACCCGACCTGCCCGAGGCCATCGCCCTGCAACTCTGCGGCGACCTGCCCCGCTACGACTCCAGCGCGAGCGTCAGCGCGGTGGTCGAGGGCCTGCTCGGCGCCCACCCGCGCATCACCGAGCGCACGCTGCCGCTGCGCCTCGACGAGATCCTCACCAGGACCAGGACGTTCGCCGCCGAACGCGTCCCGGCCTTCCGCGCGTACCAGAAACGCCGCGTCGAGCTGGTCGCGGCCGAGCGCGAGCGGTTGCGGCTCGACGAGTACAAGCCCAAGGTCATGAGCGCCTTCGTGCGCAACCGCCTGCTCGACGAGGTCTACCTGCCGCTCATCGGCGACAACCTGGCCAAGCAGGTCGGCGCGGCGGGAGCGGGCAAACGCACCGACCAGATGGGCCTCCTGCTGCTCATCTCACCGCCCGGCTACGGCAAGACCACCCTCATGGAGTACGTCGCCAGCCGCCTGGGCCTCGTCTTCGTCAAGGTCAACGGCCCGGCCCTGGGCCACGCCGTCACCTCGCTCGACCCGGAGGAGGCTCCCGACGCCACCTCCCGCCAGGAGGTCGAGAAGATCTCCTTCGCGCTGGAGACCGGCAACAACACGCTCCTCTACCTCGACGACATCCAGCACACCTCGCCCGAGCTGCTGCAGAAGTTCATCTCGCTGTGCGACGCCCAGCGCCGCATCGAAGGCGTCTGGAACGGCCGCACCCGTACCTACGACCTGCGCGGCAAGCGCTTCGCCGTGTGCATGGCCGGAAACCCGTACACCGAGTCCGGCAAGCGCTTCCGCATCCCCGACATGCTCGCCAACCGGGCCGACGTGTGGAACCTCGGCGACGTGCTGTCCGGCCGCGACGAGCTGTTCGCGCTCAGCTATGTGGACAACGCCCTCACCTCCAACCCCGTCCTGGCCCCGCTCTCCACCCGCGACCGCTCCGACGTCGAGTTGCTCGTACGGCTGGCGCGCGGCGACCAGACGGTCCGCTCCGACCAGCTCAAGCACCCCTACTCCAAGGTCGAACTGGACCAGATCCTGTCCGTGCTGGCCAAGCTGGTGCGGGTGCAGGAGGTGGTGCTGGCCAACAACCAGGCGTACATCGCCTCGGCGGCCCAGTCGGACGACGCGCGTACCGAGCCGCCGTACAAGCTGCAGGGCTCGTACCGGAACATGAACAAGCTGGCCGAGCGGATCGTGCCCGCCATGAACGACGCCGAACTGGAGGCGGTGATCGACGACCACTACGTCGGTGAGGCCCAGACGCTCACCTCCGACGCCGAGGCCAACCTGCTCAAGCTCGCCGAGCTCAGGGGGCGCCTGACACCGGAACAGCGGGAGCGCTGGACCGCCATCAAGGCCGCGTACCTGCGTACGAGGGCGTTGGGCGGGGCGGAGGACGACCCGGTGACCCGCACAGTGGGCGCCATCGGCCTCCTGACGGACCGCGTCACCGACATCACCACCGCAATCCGCCAATCCACCCCCGAAACCTGACGATCCACCTCGCGTCTTCCCTGCCCCGCCGCCCCGCTGACCTGGGCGGCGGCGCGGGGACTGACGCGTGCGCAGGTCATCCATGGGCCCCACCTGACTCGCCCCAGCCACCTGACTCGCCCCTGCCGCCCAACTTGCCACGGCTGCCCGACTTGCGACGGCTGCCCAACTTGCCCCGATGACCGCCTCTACCTGGTCTGGCTCCGCCCCAACCCGGCCCGGACCACAGGCAACGGGCGGCCGGGCACTGGCCGGAGGGCGCCGGATGGGGCCTTCGGGCTGCCTGGCTGTTGGCGGTTGTGCCCATCCACAGGCTGTGGATGGGCACGTCGCGGGCGGGCTATGCAGGTTGGAGAGAGGTGGGGTGGCCGTCTTTGAGTTCCAGGCGTGAGCCCTGGAAGGCGGCCCGCATGCGGCGGTCGTGGGTGACGATCACCAAGGCGCCCTCGTAGACGGACAGGGCCTCCTCCAGTTGTTCCACGAGGAGGGGGGAGAGGTGGTTGGTGGGCTCGTCCAGGAGGAGCAGGTCGACGGGCCGGCTGACCAGGCGGGCGACGTCGATGCGGCGGCGCTGGCCGTACGACAGCTGACCCACCCGCAACCGCAGGTCCGCGGGACGGAACAGTCCCAAGGACAGCAGCGCGTCGGCGTGCTCGTCCATGCTGCCCGGCCGCCCCTCGGCGAACGCGCCCAGCACGGTCCGATCCATCCGGCGCGGCCGGTCCTCCTGGCGCAGGTACCCCACGCGGGGCGGGCGCTTGACCGTCCCGGTGTCGGGTACCAGCTCGCCGGCCAGCACCTGCATGAGCGTGCTCTTGCCCGCCCCGTTGGGCCCGGTGACCAGTAGCCGCTCGCCGGGCAGGATCCGCAGGAAGCCCAGCCTGAGCCGCTCCCCCACCCGAACCCCACCAAGCTCCACCAACCCAGCCCGCTCCACCCCACCAACCTGACCGGACCCGGCCATCTGATCCGACCCGGCTGCCGGGGCGGACCCGGCCGCCGGGTCCCTGCCAGCCGCGTGTTTCGGTCCAGACGCCCCATCCCGGTCCGGCCCAGACGCGTGTCTCGGGCCAGACGCCCCATCCAGGTCCGGCCCAGACACGGACGGCCGGTCCGGCCCAGCCGCTGGCATGCCGTTCGTCGGTGCTCGGCCCGGTCGGGTCGCGGGGACTCGGTCGGGACTGGTCGGGGAGAGGTGGGTGGGGGTGAAGCGGAGGGGGGCCGGTGGGGGTGGGACGGGGTGGGTGCGGAGCCAGTCCAGGCGTTGGTTGGACTGGCGGATGCGGCTCATCGCGCCATGTGCCCGGGAGCGGGCGCGCCAGGCGCCGGTGCCCATGCCGGCCTTGGCGACCTTGCGGGGGATGGCGCCGAGGCGGGAGGCGTTGGCGTCGACGAGGGTGGCGTGGCGGGCCAGCTCGTTCTTCCACTCCTCGTGCTCCAGCGCCCATGCCGCCCGCTCGGCCGCCTTCGCGGTGAGGTAGCCGGTGTAGCCGTTGCCGTAGCGGCGTACCTGGGACTGGTCGACCTCCAGGATCGTGGAGGTGATCCGGTCCAGGAACACCCGGTCGTGGGTGATGGCCACGACCGTGCCGCGGTGGGCGCGCAGGTGCTCTTCGAGCCAGGTGACGGCCTGGTCGTCCAGGTCGTTGGTGGGTTCGTCGAGCAGGAGCAGCTCGGGGGCCGCGGCGAGGGTGGCGGCCAGGGCGAGACGGGAGCGTTCGCCGCCGGACAGGGTGTCCAGCGGGCGTTCCCGATCCAGCCCCGGGAGCCCCAGCCCATGCAGAGCCACCTCCACCCACGCATCGGCCTCGTACCCGCCCCGCGCCTCAAAAGCCGCCACCAGCTCCCCATAGGCAGCCAGCTCCACCTCCAGCTCGGCCACAGCCATCCCTGCGGTGGTGGTATCGGTCCCACGTGTCCCAGCACCCTGATCACCGGTTACGGCCGCGCCCGCGGACCCGGCACCGGCAGCCCCAGCACCCGTGGCCGACGTGGCCGTGGCTGTGTCGTTGGCAGAGGACAAAGAGCCGGTGGGCGAGGAGCCGGCAGCCCCAGCACCCGTGGCCGACGTGGCCGTGGCGGTGTCGTTGGCAGAGGACAAAGAGCCGGTGGGCGAGGAGCCGGTAGTCCCGGCACCCGTGGGCGGGGTCGCCGTGGGCGGGGTGGCGGTGGTGGTCGTGGGGGTAGTTCCTGTGGGCGGGGTGACCGAGGTGGCGGTGGCCGTGGGCGGGGTGGTGGTGGTCGTGGGTGAGGTGGGCGTGGGTGTGTTGTCGGTCGAGGTTGTGGGGGTGGGGTCGGCGTTGGCCAGGCGGGTTTCGGCTGTGCGGATGCGGGCCTCCAGGGCGCGGAGGTCGCGGAGGGCCCAGTCGATGGCGTCGCTCACCGTGGATCCGGCGGGCAGGTCGAGTGCCTGGGGCAGGTACCCGATGCCGCCGGGCGCCACGACGGTGAGTTCGCCGTTGTCGGGCGGCTCGGCCCCCGCGATCAGCCGCAGCAACGTGGACTTGCCCGACCCGTTGTCCCCGATGACGCCGACCTTCTCGCCGGGCTTCACGGTGAAGGTCACCCGGTCAAGGACGACGCGGTCTTCGTAACGCTTGGTGATGTCTGAGAGCGATAGTTGGGTAGCGCGCATAAAGCAGCCACCTCCGATTCTCGGCACAAATGCCGCATCGAAAACGAACGGATCGATGGCGGTACGGATCGCGGAGCAGCGCTCTACGCGTCCGGTGCGAGAATCACAGGGAACCCATGCGGATTAGGTTGGGGTGGATGGGGCGATATGTCAAGCCCTAATCATGGGGCCCGGCGTTCGGTGAGGATGGTGGTCGCGGCGCGCTGGACCGCCGCCGCCTTGGTCACGTAGTCGAGGATCAGCTCCAACTGCTCGTCCGTGTACGCGTCGTACAGATCAGCCAGTCCCCGCATCAACGGCTCGAACACCTCGATCGCCTCGGCACTCGCCCCGGACAGCTGCTCCGGGTTGATCTCGACGATGATCCGGCGCCGGTCCTTGAGGTCGCGGATGCGGCGTACCATCCACTTCGCCTCCAGCCGGTCCACCAGCCCGCTCACGGAGGCCGGAGCCAGACCGGTGTGCTGCGACAGTTCGCCCGCGGTCAGCGGCCCGAAGCGTTGTAGCAGGTCAAGGGCCTTCCACTCGGTCACTCCGAGGCCGAGCAGCCCGCTCATGACGGTGTGGTACATGACCGCGGCGTTGCTGCTCTCCCGCCCCGCGTCGCCGAGCGCCTGGAGAAGATTCTTTCGGTGTTCCGAAATATCTCTGGACACACCGTCTCCCATCGTCATATATTTCGTTCGACCGAACGAAAGGTTATCACGATGAAGGCTCTCATCACAGGGTGCGGGATCGGCGGACCGGCGACCGCGATGGCACTGCGGAAGGCGGGCATCGAGGCCGAGATCTTCGAGGCCTACGGCGCGACGGCGGAGGGCGTCGGCTCGTTCCTGAACGTCGCCTCCAACGGCCTGTCCGCCCTGCGCGTCCTCGACACGCACCGCGAGGTCATGGCCGCCGGAATCCCGACCCCGCGCATGGTCATGACCAGCGGCTCCGGCAAACGCCTCGGCGAGGTCGCCAACGGCTTGGCCCTCGACGACGGCACCGTCAGCCACACGATCCTGCGCTCCGACCTCTACCGCATCGTGCGCGACCAGGCCACCGCGCGCGGCATCAAGATCCGGTACGGCAAGCGCCTCGTCTCCCTGGACGACACCGGCGACCAGGTCGTGGCCCACTTCGACGACGGTACGCAGGCGACCGGAGACATCCTGATCTCGGCCGAAGGCGTGCACTCACGCACCCGCACCCTCCTCGACCCGAACGCCCCGGCGCCCCGCTACTCCGGCCTGTACAGCTTCGGCGGGATCACCACCTTCCCCGGCCTGACCGGCGAACCGGGCACGTACCACATGATCTTCGGCAAGAAGGCGTTCTTCGGCTACACGGTGGCGGCCTCGGGTGAGATCTGGTGGTTCGCGAACCTGCCGCGCGAGGAGGGCGACGTGCCCGCCGACTGGCGGCCGCTGCTCGTCGACGCCTTCCGCCACGACGGCAACCGCACCGCCGACCTCCTGCGCGAGAGCCCGATCGGGGACGGCTTCCCGGTGTACGACCTGCCGCCCGTCCCCACCTGGCACAAGGGCAGAGTCGTACTGACCGGCGACGCCGCGCACGCCACCTCGCCCAGCGCCGGACAGGGCGCCTCGCAGGCCATCGAGGACGCGATCGTGCTGGCCCGCTGCCTGCGTGACGCCCCCGACCACAGCGCCGCGTTCGCCGCGTTCGAGGCCGAGCGCCGCGAGCGGGCCGAGCGGGTGGTGTCGTACTCGCGGACCATCAGCAACAGCAAGGCCGCGGGGCCGGTGGGGCGGGTGTTCCGCGACCTGATGATGCCGTTGTTCCTGAAGAAGACGGCCAGCCAGGAGTCACTTTCCTGGCTGTACCGCCACCACGTCTCCTTGTGACGGGTCAGCCCATGGTGGACAGGGCGGCGACGGCCTGGGTGACCGACTGGGCTCCGGCGGGCAGGAGCGGCAGCCGTACCTCCGCGGTGGGGATCAGCCCGCGCTCGTGCAGCACCCCCTTGATCACCGCGGGGTTGGGCTCGGCGAAGAGCGCCGCGGACAGGCGCGCGAGCCGGTGTCCGAGCGAGCGCCCGAGTACGGCGTCCCCCGACTCCCAAGCCTCCACCAACGCGACGAACCGGTCCGTGGCCAGATGCGCGGAGGCCAGGATGCCGCCCGAGGCTCCCAGCGCGAGCAGCGGCGAGATGAACGCGTCGTCCCCGCCCAGCACCTCGAACCCGGTCGGCAGATCGGCCAGCAGGTCGACGGCGTCCTGGTCGATGCCGCCCACCGCGTACTTGACCCCGGCGATCATCGGGTGCGCGCCCAGTTGCCGCAGCGTGGCGGCGCAGACCGGCTGACCGGTCCGGTAGGGAATGTGGTAGATCACCAGCGGCACCGGCGACGCCTCGGCCAGCGCCTCGAAGTGCGCGATCACCCCGCGCTCCGACGGGCGCAGGAAGTACGGCACCGGCACCAGCGCCGCCGTCACCCCGGACGGCAACGCGCGCAGGGCGGCGATCGTCGAGCGGGTGTCGTTGCCGGAAACGCCCACGATCAGCGGAACATCCCGCTCACCGGCGACCCGCACACAGTTCCCGATCACCGCGGCGCGCTCCTCGGCGCTCAACATCGCGACCTCGCCGGTCGTGCCGAGCGCCACGAGCCCGCTCGCGCCCTGGTCGAGCACGTGGTGCGCGAGCTTCTCGAACGCCTCCAGATCGACCTGATCGCCCGCGGTGAAGGGCGTGATCAGCGGTACGTAGATTCCTCTCAGCATGCTCCGAGCGTGCGGCACGATCATTGATTAGGTCCAGCGCCGATTCCTACCGTCGAGCTTAAGCTTGTCTTATGCTCGACCCCCGCAAGCTCCACCTGCTGCGCGAACTCGCCCAGCGCGGCACCATCGCCGCCGTCGCCGAAGCCGCCAACTTCACCCCGTCGGCCGTGTCCCAGCAGCTCAGCGCCCTGGAACGGGAGGCCGGGCTGCCCCTGCTCGAACGCACCGGCCGCACGGTCAGCCTGACCCCGGCGGCCCAGGTGCTGGTGACGCACGCGCATGCCGTACTGGAAGAGCTGGAGCGGGCGACGGCGGCGCTCGCCGCGCTCAGCGGCGGGCCGGGCGGGCCGCTGCGGATCGGCGCGTTCCCGTCGGCGGCCAGGGTGCTGCTGCCGCGCGCGCTCGCCGAACTCGCGGCGGGCCACCCGGCGCTGGAGCCGATGGTGTCGGAGATCGACCCGGCGGACGTGTCGGCCGCGCTGCGGGCGGGCGAGCTGGACGTGGCGCTGGTGCACGAATACGACTTCGTGCCGCCTGTCGTGGATCTGGGGATCTGCGCCGAGCCGTTGTTCGAGGAGCCGATGTACCTCACCGACCGGCCCTCGATCCGGGACGCCCGCGACGACCCGTGGATCATGAGCAAACCGGGCACGCTCTGCCACACGATGGCGATCCGGGCGTGCCAGGCGGCCGGGTTCGAGCCACACGTACGGCACCACGTGGACGACTTCGACACCGTCCTCGCCTTCGCCGCCGCGGGTCAGGGCGTCGCGCTGGTGCCCGGCCTGGCCGCGCAGGCGCCGCCGCCGGGCGTGCGCCTGACCCCGCTGCCGCTGTCGCGTCGCACGCTCGTCGCCTTCCGCAAGGGGTACGGCCGGCACCCCGCGATCCTCGCCGCCGTGGCCGCGTTCAAGAGCGCGGTCACCCGCGGAGAACGGCGTCCATGACGGCGGCGGCGCTCGGCTGCCCGAAGTCGTTGTACTCGCCGGCCGCGATCGCCACGACCAGGTCCTCGCCCGGCACGACGAAGAGCCGCTGCCCCCCGTTCCCGAACCCGCCGAACCACCCGTCGCCCAGGTACCACTGATACCCGTACCCCGACCCGTCCTCCCGCGTGACGTGCCGCGTGAGCGACCGCGTGATCCACTCCCCGGGCACGACTCCCCGCCCGCCCTCCAGCACAACCTGCCCCAGGGCCGCCAGATCGCGCGGCGCCAGGCGCAGGCCGGAGGCGGCCGAGACCGTGCCGTCCTCACCCGCCATCCACTCGAACGAGATCCCGAGCGGATCGAACAACGTGTCGCGGGCGAAGGCGTCCAGGGTGGTGCCGACGCCCTTGGCGATCAGCCGGCCGATCAGGGCGGAGGCGCCGCCGCAGTAGTCCCAGCGGGTGCCGGGCTCCTCGACGACCGGGCGTTCCAGGATGTAGCGATAGCGGTCCGGCGCCATCTCCATGGCGATCTCGCTGTTGGCCGGGCTGGTGTAGGGGACGCTCTCATCCCATTCGAGGCCCAGCGTCATGGTCAGCGCGTGGCCGATCGTGTGGTTTCGCTTGGACGCGGCCAGGTCAGGGTACTCGGGGAAGGCGGCCATCAGCGGCTCGTCCGGATCGGGCACCATGCCCTTGCCCAGGGCGATGCCGTACACCAGAGCCGTGATGCTCTTCGTCACCGACCTGATGTCGTGCGGGGTGTCGCGGTCGAAGACCACGGTGCCGATCGAATCGTTCCACTTGAAGTCCTCGCCCTGGCCATAGCGCTCAAGGACCGTCTCGCCACCACGCACCACCACGAGCCCGTGCAGGCCGGGCGCGCGACCGTCGCGGATGACCTGGTCGACTCGTTCAGCAAGTTCCGTCATAGGGCATACCGTCCCATCTCACACGGTGTGAGAGTCAAGGCCGGTCGTGGTGGCACACCGCCTCCAGCATGATCCCCGCCGGATCCAGCCAGAACGTCGCGTAGTAGGGCGGCGGATATTCAGGGAAATTTCGGGGCTTCTGGAGGATCTGGCATTCCATCCCGATGGCCCAGTCATGCGCGGCTCGTACCGCCGACCGGCTCTTGACCATGAAGGCCAGATGTTGCAGCCCGGTCTGGTGCCTGCTGTAGGCGCTCTCCGTGACCGCCGGATAGAAGAAGAGGTACGCGCCCGGTTTGCCCCCCGCCGGACGGAAAGCGAACTGATCGGCCATATCCAGGTACTTTTCGAAGCCCAGCAATGGCATCAGCGCGTCATAGTAGGTCCGCGCGCTTTCGAGGTCGGGAACGTTGACTCCGATATGACCGATCATCGGTAGATCATGGCCTATTTGGTGCGCAGCGCGTGGAGTGTTTCGTCGGCCCATTCGATCGTCGCGCGGGTCTGGGCCAGGCCGAGGCGCAGCGCGTACTTGCCGAACTTGGGATTCTCCGCGACCGGCGGCAGGCATTTCAGTTCGTCCAGGCGTTTCTGCGCACGCGCCTTGACTCGCTCGACTGCCGCGATGGCCTCGTCCGTGTCGAGAATCGGCAGGAGAAACGCCTGCAAAGCCGTCTCGCTGCGGACGGTCGTGGCCGGCTCGCGATCGGCCAGCCACTCGCGCAGTTGCCGCGCCCCCTCGTCCGCGATCGTGTAGATCTTGCGCCCTCGCGCGCCCTCGGCCTCGACCGCCAGGAGCCCGTCACCGGCCATCCTCACCAGTTCCGGATAGATCTGGGTGTGTCCGGCCTGCCAGACATGGTTGAGCGAACCCTCGAACAGTTTGGCCAGGTCGTAACCGCTCGCCGGGCCCTTGGCGGCCAGCAGGCCGAGCAACGCGATCCGCAGGGACATGCTCCGGAGCATACCCAAGACTTGACATGTAAAGACTTACATATGAATCTTCACAGGTGCGGACTGACATAAAGCCCCAGAGCACCACCCTCCTCGTGGCCGCCGCGCTCGGCGGGATGTTCATCGCGATGCTGGACCAGACGATCGTGGGCACCGCTTTGCCCCGCATCACCCTGGAACTGGGCGGATCCGACCTCTACACCTGGGTCGTGACCGCCTACTTGCTCACCTCGACGGTGACGATGCCCCTGTACGGCAGGCTGTCCGACCAATACGGCAGAAAACCGCTGTTGCTGATCGGCATGGTCATCTTCGTCCTCGGCTCGGCCCTGTGCGGCCTCGCGCAGGACATGACCCAGCTCATCGCGTTCCGCGCGATCCAGGGCCTGGGCGCCGGCGCGCTGGTCCCGTTGTCGCTCGCGCTGGCGCTCAGCCTGTTCCCGCCCACCCAGGGCGGCAGCCGGGTGCAGGGGGCCATCGGCGGCGTCATGGCGCTGAGCTACCTGGCCGGGCCGTTCCTCGGCGGGCTGTTCACCGACCACGCGACCTGGCGCTGGGCCTTCTACGTCAACGTGCCGATCGGCCTGGTGCTGCTCGCCGTCGTCGCGCGCAGCCTGCCCCACCAGCCCGGCACCGGCCGCGAACGCCCCGACTACCTGGGCATCGCGATCTTCAGCCTGGCCATCGGCGCGCTGCTGATCGGCCTGACCGAAAAGGGCATCGACGGCAACACCTGGACCAGCCTGCCGGTGCTGGGGCCGATCGGGCTCGCGCTGGTGCTGCTCGCCGTCTTCGTCCTCGTGGAACGGCGGGCCGCCTCGCCGGTCATGCCCATGCACCTGTTCGCCGGCCGCAGCTACACGCTGGTCAACGTGACCTCGTTCTTCACCGCGTTCGTCATGTACACCGGCGTCGTGTTCCTGCCCCGCTACTTCCAGGAGGCGCTCGGCGAGGACGCGACCACCTCCGGCCTGCGCATCTACCCGCTGATGCTCGGCATGCTGGCGGGCAGCTGGATCATGGGCGTTCTCATGGCCAGGACCGGCGTCTACAAGCCGTGGCTCGTCGCCGCGCCCGCCCTGATGATCGTCGGCACGCTCCTCTGCCTGAACCTGACCGTCCACACCCCGAACTGGCTGCTCATCGTCTGGATGTCGCTGATCGGGCTCGGCATGGGCCCCATGCTGTCCGGCCTGACGGTCGCCGCCCAGGCCTCCGTCGCACCCCAGTACCTCGGCACCGCCTCGGCCAACCTGAACTTCTTCCGCCACATCGGCGGCTCCGTCGCCCTGGCCCTGGCCGGAACCACCTACACCTCCGTCCTGACCGAGCAGGCCCCGCTCCACGGCCTGCCCGCCGCCCACGCCTCCGCCGCCGCCCTGATCATCCCCGTCCTGGGAGTGGCCGGCGCCCTGGTCGCCCTGCTGGCCCTGATCGCCCTCCCCAACACCCGCCTCGCCCTCCCGTGAGGCTGGTGGGTCTCCTGAGAAAAAACTCAGCGTCTCTCAGGTACGGCACAGCCACAGCGACGCAGTCTGGAGGTATGGATCAGTTGCTGCGAAACCCGGCGATCGTCAACGGCCTCCGCAAGGTGGAAACGCGCGTAGCGCGACTGAGCGGCTCCTCGGCGCTGCCGGGGATCAACGCCGGTGCCTCCCGTGTGATCAACTCCGGCGGCAAACGCCTGAGACCCGCGCTGACGCTCGCCACGGCGATGGCGTTGGGCAAGACCCCCGACAGAAGGGTCATCACCGCGGCGGCCTGCGTGGAACTGATCCACGCGGGCTCACTGGTTCACGACGACCTGATGGACCGCGCGACGCAACGCCGGGGCGCGGCGACGCTCAACGCCGACCTGGGCGACGGCAAGGCCCTGGTCATCGGGGACTTCATGCTGGCCAGAGCGGGCCTGGCCGCGATCACCTCGGTCTCGCGCCCGGTCGCCGAAGTGCTGGCGGCCACGGTGGTGGAGCTGGCCGAAGGCCAGTACCTGGAGACGACGGACCTGTTCAACCCGCACCGCACCGAGGCCGGCGCCCTGCGCTCGATCACCGGCAAGACCGCGGCGCTCTTCCGCGCCAGTTGCCTGGTGGCCGCCGTCTGCGCGCAGGCCTCCCCGGAGGACCGGGCGAGGATGGCCGCGTACGGCGAGCGGTTCGGCCTGATCTTCCAGATCCTCGACGACCTCCTCGACCTGACCGCCACCAGCGAGCAACTCGGCAAACCCGCGGGCAACGATCTCAAGCAGGGCGTCTACAGCCTCCCGCTAATCCTCGCAAAAGCGAACTTCCTCACAAACGGCGATATATCACTACAAAGGGGAATTTCGGATGAGCAAGTAGCCGAGATCCTCACCAGGCTCCGCCAGACCAAGATGATCGAGACGACCATCGAATACTGCCGCGGACTGGCCGCCGACGCCCTCGCCGCACTCCCCGAGATCGGCAACCACGAGATCGCCGGAATCCTCTACTCTCTGCCCACCTCATACATCGACACAATCATCAGAACCATCAACCGACCTGCACTGACATCCACGAGTTGAGATTTGTTGGAATGATTGGCAGGAAAGCCAGTCAAATTCCAGAAACTGTGCTCATACTGGATTCACCGGGCCATCCAGGAGCACGCTGATGCGGAAGTCATCCCCCTCACCGGGGCCGCTCGAAGCGACCCACTTCCTCCAACTCGCCGCCGTGGACTTCAGCGGCATCTACCAGGTCCACCTGGCCGCGAAGGAAGAACGGCTCAAGATGACCAGGCTCGCGATGAGCCTGTTGTCGGTGCCGTTCCTCGCCACGATCGCGCTGACCAGTGCCAAGGTCGTCAATCCCCATGATCTGACGACCTGGCAGACCGTTCCCCCGTACCTCTTCGCGCTGGTGGCCGCCTTCGGCCTGCTGGGGGTGCTGCCGTTCCTGCGGCTCATCGAAGCGGTCAACGCGCACGGCAGGACGGCCAGGGCCATCAACAACTTCCGCCTGCTGTACACGGCACAGTTGAAGGACGAGCTCGACTGGACACCCAACCTGCCCGTCGACCCGCGCTTCCCGGAGACCTACGCGCCGCTGACCTGGCCGGGCATCAACGTGATGATGATGGCCCTGGTCAACTCGGCGTACCTGACGGTCGGGGTGACCGGGCTGTCCAGGACGTACCCGAACCTGCTCCTGCTGCTGACCAGCATCCTGCTCGTCGCCCTGGTGCACTACTCGATCTACTACGTGCGTTGCAACGTGACAAGACGCCGCCGGCTCCCCCACAACCCCTACAAGTTCCCGAATATGGAGACGTAAATGGACAGCCCAGTGCAATGGGCGTCATGTGGGGAGGCGTGGATCGGCCTGATCCGCCATGTCTGGATATCCGGCGTCCCGGCCGACGACGACCGCGGCCCCGTCATCGAAGGCCCGCCCGTGCTGGTCGAGATCACCCGCCCGCGCCCCGCCGACCCCATCGTCGAGCGGTACGGCGACGCCGCCAAGCTGGCCCTCTACACCAGGAAATTCACCGAAGACACGATCGTGGAGCCGTTCAAATACAGCTATGGCGCCCGTATCAAGGGCCAGTTGACCTGGGCGGCGGAGTTGCTGCGGGCCAGGCCGTACAGCAAGAGCGGCTGGATCTCCCTGACCACCCCAGGCGAGCCGTACGACTCGGTCCCCTGCCTGACCGGCCTCGCCTTCCGGGCAAGAGACGACCGCCTGCTGATGACCGCCACCTTCCGCTCCCAGAACGCCTTCACCAGCTACCTGAACTACCTCCCGCTCGCGGACGTCCAGGCCGAGATGGCGCGGAATCTCGGCCTGGACCAGGGCCCGATGCGCGTGTTCGTGGACGTCCCCCACCTCTACCTCGCCGACGCCGGCGCCGCCCTCCGCGTCATGCGCCCCGCCCTCCCCCGCCTCCTCTGACCCCAGCCCACCCGCGACTCAAAGCCCGCACGCTGCAGACTCACCGCTTGCCGGCCTCCACCATCCGGGTGGCGAACCATGGCCCGCCGTACCAGAACCGCCAGCCGAGGTCGCGCCGGCGTACGTCGGAGGCGCCGAGGCCGCGCAGGACCGCCTCGTACTCCTCGGTGCGCTGGAAGTCGGCGATCAGCAGCCGGCCGCCCGGCGCGAGCACGCGGTAGGCCTCGCGCACGGCCTCGGCGCGCCCTCCGGCGGTGCCGATGTTGTGGATCGCGAGGCTGGAGACGACCGTGTCGAAGCTGTCGCTGACGAACGGCAGCGCCCGCATGTCGCCGGTGACCAGTTCGATCCGGTCGGCGACGCCTTCCGCCTCGGCGTTGGCCAGGGTGGCGGCGGCGTGGTTGCCCGACTGGTCCTTGGCGCGCCACAGGTCGAGGCCGGTCGCGTACCCCTTGGACAGCCGTCGCGCGGCGGCCATGAGCACCGCGCCGCGCCCGCAGCCGAGGTCGAGCACGCGTTCGCCGCCGTCGAGGTCGTCGAGCTCCCCCGCCCAGATCTCGAACTTTCCCCGGCGTGTGGTGTACGCGTAGCTGAACGCGCTGGCCAGGGTATATAGACCTCCGAGGAGGAAGGCGAGGCCGGCGGGGAGCACGTCGTAGGCGAAGGAGACGATCGTGAGAGCCAGCAGCACAACGGCTCCCACGACCAGTCCCGCGAAGGGCAGCGGCGCGTCGAATCCATATTTTCCACGTCTCACACTCACGTTATATCGCAAGTTTCCGTTGCCGTGAATTGACGCGCCACAACCCGGATTTTGTCCCAATCATCCCTAAACCGTTACTAATCTGAGACGGATCTGCTCGAAACGGGGGTTGGCAGGGGATGGCAGCCAGAGATCGCGAATTCAGCCTCGGCGCCAGCATCGCGCTGACCTTCGGCTCGGCCTTGCTGTGGGGCGTGGCCCACCTGGCCACCGGCCGGCGGCGTACCGGCCTGGCGCTGATGGCCGTCTACGCGCTGCTGCTCGCCTCCGTGCTGACCGTGATCACCGTCCTGGGCAGCCATCTGCTGTCGCTGGCGGTCCAGCCGAGCTGGCTGACCACCCTGACGATCACGCTGATCGCGATCGCCGTCGCCTGGTCCACGGTGATCATCTGGTCCTATGCCCTGGTACGGCCGGCCGCCTCCGACACCGCCGCCCGCAAGGCCACCACGATCCTGGCCGTCGTCCTGTGCGTCCTGGTCGTCGCCCCGACCGCCTACGCCGCCCGCCTGGCCTATGTCTCGCGCGACGTGGTCACCAGCCTGTTCAACAACACGAACACCGCCCCCGTCGTCGCCGCCGACCCCTGGAGCGGGGCCGACCGGGTCAACATCCTGCTCATCGGCGCCGACGCCGCCGCCAACCGGCCGGGCGTGCGTACCGACAGCATGACCGTGGCCAGCGTGGACGTGGCCACCGGCGCCGCCACCCTGCTCGGCCTGCCGCGCAACCTGGAGAACGTGCCGCTGCCCGCCGGCCCGGCCCGCCAGCGCTTCCCCTATGGCTTCACCGGCGAGCCGCCGTACACGCCCGGCCTGCTCAACGAGGTCTTCCAGTACGCCGAGGACTACCCCGAGATGACCCCAGGCGTGCACAAGGGCCAGCGCGGCCCGGCCCTGCTCAAGCAGACGATCAGCGGCATCCTCGGCATCCCGGTCACCTACTACGCGATGGTCGACATGTATGGCTTCGCCCAGATCGTCGATGCGATGGGCGGGGTCAAGGTCACCATCAAGGAACCCATCGTCTACGGCAAGTACCGCGAGGGCCTGCTGCCCGCCGGCACCCGCAAGCTCTCCGGCGAGGAAGCGCTCTGGTACGGCCGCTCGCGCACCGACAGCGACGACTACGTCCGCATGGGCCGCCAGAAGTGCCTGCTCAACGCGGTCGCCAAGCAGGCCGACCCGATGACCGTGCTCAACAGCTTCGAGAGCCTGGCCACCGCCACCAAGCGGGCCATCTCCACCGACATCCCGCAGAGCCTGCTGCCCGCCCTGGTCGACCTGGCGCAGAAGGTCAAGGACACCAGGATCCGCAGCCTCAGCTTCGTGCCGCCGCTGATCAGCACCGCCTACCCCGACTGGCAGCTGATCAGGCGGAAGGTCGAGCAGGCGCTGGCCGAGCGCCCGGCGAACAAGACCGCCACCGCCCCCGGCGAGCGGCCGACGCCCACGCCCACGCCCACGCAGGAACCGAGCGCCGACCGCCCGATCGCCCTCGACGAGACCTGCGGTTAGTCCACGACCAGGTCGAGGTTGTCGGCGTAGTAGGCGAGCGCGCGGCCGTACCCACCGGCCTGCTCGCCCTCGGACACCAGCTTCAGCAGGGAGCTCACCGCCTCGCGGTGGGCTCCCTTGTTGTGCAGCGCCATCGCGCGGAAGGCGCGCAACGCCGGATCGCCGGGGAACTCGGCCAGCCCGCGCTCCAGCGTCTCCAGCGCCTCGTCATAACGGCCGAGCACCCGCAGCGTGCTGCCGAACCCGGTGAACACCCCGATCCGGTCATCGGCCCGCAGTTCAAGCGCCTTCTCGTAGTACGGCACCGCCTCCTTCTCCAGGCCGAGCCGGTCGTGCGCGTAGGCCGTCTCCCGCGCCACGTCCGGATCACCCGGATACGCGGCCGACAACTCCAGCAGCGAAGCGCGTGCCTCCTCCAGCTTGCCCTCTCGGTTCAGTTCCGCGACTCGCGCCAAAGCTTCTTCTCTCATGGCCGCAGTGTGGCATGATGAGCCCACCCAAGAACGAAAACGGTTTTCAAAACCAAAGGGAGGCTCCGGCGTGCGCGTGGCATTCGTGGGGAAGGGCGGCAGCGGCAAGACCACCATGTCCGCGCTGTTCGCCAGATATGTGGCCGGCCAGGGCAGCCCGGTCGTCGCCGTCGACGCGGACATCAACCAGCACCTCGCGCTCGTGCTCGGCCTCGACACCCAGCCGGAGCCGCTCGGCGCCCGCCTCACCGAGATCAAGGACCTGCTGCGCGGCGACAACCCGCGCATCCCCTCGGCCGCGGCCATGGTCAAGACCACCCCGCCGGGGCGCGGCTCGCGGCTGCTGACGTTCGAGGACCTGCCCTACACGGTCCCGACGCCCGAGGGCCCGCGGCTCATGGTGACCGGCCCGTTCGGCGAGGAGGACCTCGGCGTCGCCTGCTACCACTCCAAGGTCGGCGCGGTCGAGCTCCTGCTCAATCACCTGGTGGACGAGGCCGGCGAGTACGTCGTGGTCGACATGACCGCCGGCGCCGACTCCTTCGCCTCCGGGCTGTTCACCCGTTTCGACCTGACCGTGCTCGTCGCCGAGCCGACCCGGCAGGGCGTCAGCGTCTACCGGCAGTACCGCGACTACGCCGCCGACTTCGAGGTGCCGATCGCGGTCGTCGGCAACAAGGTGCAGGACCCCGGCGACGTCGAGTTCCTGCGCGAGCACGTGGGCGACGACCTGCTGACCTGGATGGAGCACTCGCCGGCCGTGCGCGCGCTGGAGCAGGGGCGGCCGTTCGCGCTGGCCGATCTGGAGACCGGCAACCTCGACGCGCTGGCCGTACTGCTGAAGCAGCTCGACGCGCAGCCCAAGGACTGGGCGCGGTTCGGCCGTCAGACGGCCGAGTTCCACCTGCGCAACGCCCGCGCGTGGGGCAACGAGCGCACCGGCCTCGACCTCGCCACGCAGATCGACCCCGGCTTCGTGTACGGCCCTGCCGCGCTGGCCCAATAGACGACTGTCCCCCTCCCGCCATCTGGAGCCCTCCGGGGCTCTCACCTAGCGTCAGATAGATCCCTTTCTTCCATAGTGAGGAGACAGCATGTCGCTGACCGTTCCGAACGATCTGCTCGATCGGGCCCGTGCCGGGGAGGTCGACGACGCGGCCTTCGTCGCCTGCGTGCGCGACTCCCTGCCCTACGCCTGGTCGGTGATCAGCGAGCTGGTCCAGCAGCGTGGTCAGAGCGGCGCCGAGTTCGCCGACAACCAGGTACCGCCGCCGTCGGAGGAGGCGCGGGGACAGCTCCTGCGCTGCCTCGCCAGCGACTCGATGCGCGGCGCGCTGGAGCGCCACTTCGGGGTACGGCTCGCCTTCCAGAACTGCCACCGGGTCGCCGTCTTCGACCCGTCGGCCGAAAAGGCGCTCGCCGAGTTCGTGACCCCCAGGGCGCAGATCCTCAACCAGAAGCCGGAGCTGGTGGACTGCTAGCCGGCAGCGCGGGGCCCGGCGGTGTCGGCCGCCGGGCCCTCGGCAGCACCTCCCGCCCGAGGCGGCGGATGTTGTCCAGAGTCCGGTCCGGCCCGCCGCCCTCGACCATGAGGATGAGGTGGCGCAGGCCGGTGACCTCGGCGGTGCGCCGGATCCGCTCGACGCAGAGATCGGCGTCGCCGACCGGGTGCACCTGACTTAAGAAGTCCACATATTTCGGGATATCGCGGGGCGGGCGGGGCCGGCCGTCCACTGGCACGTATCCCGCCAAACCCGGCTCCAGCCAGCGCGGCATGGCCTCCTTGAGCTCCCTGACCGCCTGCTCGGTCGAGTCCCCCACGAACCCCACGGCGGCGGCCACGTGCCCGCCGACGCCGCCCGACAGCGCCGCGTGCTCGCGCAGCAGGCCCGCCTTCTCCTCGTCGCCGACGTGCATGCCCAGCAGCATCGGCAGCCCACGCTCGGCCGCCAGCGCCAGCGTCGCCCGCGACGTGCAGGCCACCACTGGCCGCATCCGGGCCGCCGGGACCATCTCCACCTCGCGGAAGCGGAAGAATTCCCCGTCGGCCGCGACCCGCTCCCCCGACATCGCCGCGCACAGCAGGTCGAGCGACTCGGCGAACCCGCGCTCGTAGCGCTCCACGCCGGTGCCGAGCACCTCCAGCTCCAGCCACGGCCCGCCGCGCCCGACCCCGAGCGTGAACCGGCCGCCGGACAGGTGGTGCAGCATCGCCGCCTGCTCGGCCAGCGCCACCGGGTGCCAGGCCGACAGCACGCTGACCGCCGTACCGACGCCGATGCGCCGGGTCCGGCCCAGGGCCAGCGCGGCGAGCGTGGTGGCCGACGGGCACACGCCGTACGACATGAAGTGATGTTCGGCGATCCACACGTCGTCGAACCCGGCCGCCTCGGCGGCCTCGATCCACTCCACGGCCTGGGCCAGCGCCTGACCGGCGTCCTGCCCGGGAAACTGGGCCGCGATCAGAAAGATCCCGATACGCACCCCTCAGATGCTAACCGGGTTGCGCTTCCTATTCTGGAGGTCTAGTATCCAGAATATGCGGATGAACGAGGGCGTCGAGTGGGCGCTGCACAGCTGCGTCAACATGACGTGGCTCGACCCAGAAGAGGCGGTCACGGCGAAGAAGCTCGCCGCCTTCTACGAGCTGCCCGCCGCCTACCTCAACAAACAGCTTCAGTCCCTGGTGAAGGCGGGCATCCTCACCTCGATCTCGGGCCCGCGCGGCGGCTTCAAGCTGGCCAGGCGGCCCGACCAGATCACGCTGCTCGACATCGTGACCGCGATCGAGGGTCGCGAGGACGCGTTCCGCTGCGAGGGCATCCTGCGCAAGGGGCCCGGCGGCCGTGACGACGTGGACTACCGCGCGCACTGCGAGGTCGCGGTGGCCATGCGGCAGGCCGACCTCGCCTGGCGCAAGTCGCTGGCGGGCAAGACGGTCGCCGACATCGCCGCGACCGTCCAGCGCAAGCATCCGCGCACCCGCGAGGGCACCCGTGCCCGCTTCGAGAGCCTGCGCACCTGAGCGGGCTTCTCCCGCGACCAAATTCTAGATATCAAACATCCAGGAAAGCGAGAATAACACATGAGCGCCCGCATCGAGATCGCCACCGCCGGGTACCAGGGCCTGCTGGCCGTCGAGGCCCACCTGCGCCGCTGCGACGTCCCCCAGAGCACCCTGGAACTGCTCCGCCTGCGGGTCAGCCAGATCAACGGCTGCGGCTACTGCGTCGACATGCACGCCCGCGACGCCAAGCGGGCCGGCGAGAGCGACGAGCGCCTCTGGTCCGTGGCCGCGTGGCGCGAGGCGCCGTACTACACCGACGAGGAGCGCGCCGCCCTGGCCCTGGCCGAGGCCGCCACCCGCCTGAGCGACAACCCGGCCGGCGTGCCCGACGACGTCTGGGACGCCGCCGCCGACCACTACACCGAAGAGCAGCTCGCCGCCCTGATCATGGCCATCGCCAACATCAACGCCTGGAACCGCATCAACGTCACCATCCGCAAGCCCGCTGGAGCGTAAGACCATGAACATCGAGAACTTCGACGGCCCGATCCTGCGCCCCGGCGACGCCGCGTTCGAGCAGGCCGCCAAGCCCTGGAACCTGGCGATCGAGCAGCCCGTCCTGGCCGTCGCCCACGCCGCGCACGCCGCCGACGTGGCCGCGCTGGTCCGCCACGCGGCAAGGAACGGCCTGACCGTCACCACCCAGCCGAGCGGCCACGGCGCCAGCGGCGACACCGAGGGCACGATCCTCCTGCGCACCTCCCGCCTCGACGAGGTCACCCTGGACGGCCGCGTGGCCAGGGTCGGCGCCGGCGTCAAGTGGGGCAGGCTCCTCGAAGCCGCCAGTCCCCTCGGGCTGACCGGCCTGGCCGGCAGCACCCCCGCCGTCAACGTGACCGCCTACACCCTCGGCGGCGGGCTGAGCTGGTTCAGCCGCATGTGGGGCTGGGCCGCCGACAGCGTGCGCGCCTTCGAGATCGTCGACGCCGAGGGCGCGCCGCGCCGGGTGAGCGCCGAGTCCGACCCCGACCTGTTCTGGGCGCTGCGCGGCGGTGGCGGCGACTTCGCGGTGGTGACCGCCCTGGAGATCGACCTGCACCCCGCCCCCCAGCTGTACGGCGGGCGGCTGCTCTGGCCGGCCGAGCGGGCCCCCGAGGTGCTGGAGGCGTTCCGGCGGGTGACGGCCGTGGCGCCGGACGAGCTGACCCTGTGGCTGGACCTGCTGCAGTTCCCCGGCGCCCCGCCGTTCGTGGCGCTCGACTCCACCTACCTCGGCCCGGAGCGGGAGGCCAAGGCGCTGCTCGCGCCGTTCGGCAGGATCGCCGGCCTGATCTCCGACAGCCACGCCGAGCTGCCCGTGCACGAGCTCGGCTCCATCGAGCAGGAGCCGACCGACCCGGGCCCCGGCCAGTCGCACGCCGAGCTGCTGCCGAGCCTGGAGCACGCGGCGGCGCTGCTGAGCGAGCCCATCGACCCGCTGCTCAGCGTGCAGATCCGGCACCTGGGCGGGGCGCTGGCCCGGCCGTCGGACAGCGCGGCGGGGGCGGTGGCCGATCCGTACCTGCTGTACATGTTCGGCATCCCGGGCACCGGTGACGTGGAGGGCAAGGAGATCGCGCTGGCCGCCGCGCTGGGCGGGGAGGGGCGCAAGCCGTACACCTTCCTGAAGCCCGGGGAGAAGGCGGCGCAGGCGTTCGGCGCGCGCGCCCACGAGCGGCTGCGGGAGATCAAGCGGCGGCGCGACCCCAACGGCGTCTTCCGCGCCAACTACCCGATCTAGCCGAACAGGGACTCCTGGCCCTCGAAGGCGAGCGGGTCGCGGTGGCGCTTCAGGTGGCGCCACTTCGGCAGGTCGTCGAGGTAGGACCAGGACAGGCGGTGGTGGGGCGTGGGACCGTGCTCGGCCAGCGCGGTCAGGTGGATGGGCGAGGGGTAGCCGGCGTTGTCGGCGAAGCCGTACTCGTCGCAGCCGATCGTGCCCATGTACGCGTCGCGGCGCACCTTGGCCAGCACCGAGGCCGCCGCCACCGAGACGCTCACCGCGTCCGCCTTGACCTCCAGGCGGACCGGCCAGGGCGGGCCGATGTAGTCGTGGGCGCCGTCGAGTATGACCGCGTCCGGGCGCACCGGCAGGGACTCGAGCGCCCGTCTGGCCGCCCGCGAAAGCGCCTCGGTCATGCCCAGCGTGTCGATCTCCGCGTGGGACGCCTCGCCGAAGCCGATGCCGGCGGCCCAGGACTCCAGGTCGCCGATGAGGCCCTCGCGGCGGCGCTGGGTGAGCTGCTTGGAGTCGGTCAGCCCCGCCGGCGGCTCGGACAGGTCGCTCACCACGGCGCAGACCGTGACGGGCCCCGCCCAGGCGCCCCTGCCGACCTCGTCCACGCCCGCGACCAGGCGGGTGCTGGGCAGGGCGAGCAGCTGCCGCTCGATGTCGTAGGTGGGCGCCATGCGGCAGAGGCTATCGCTCGGCCAGCCGCAACTGCTCCAGATCGGCCGCGATGTAGCGGGCGGCCACGTGGATGGCCCGCAGGGTCACCGACACCGACGGCCGGTGGACGCTGGACGTGCGGGCCACCGCGTGCACCTCCCGGCCGACCGGATCGCCGGGGAAGGTGCGCACCGCGATGCCGCGCACGCCCGCCGCCAGCGCCAGGGACGGGACCGCGGCGATCCCGATGCCCTTGGCCACCAGCGACAGGATCGTCCCGAGTCCCTCGAACTCCCACGGCGTGGGCTTGGTGCCGCCCACGTCGACGAACAGCCGGTCCACGGCCAGGCGGGACGGCTCGCCGTCCGGGGTCGCCATCCACGGCTCGTCACGCAGTTCCGCCAGGTCGAGGGGGATGTCGGGGTCGGCCAGCCGGTGCTTGCGCGGCACCACGAGCACCAGGGGGTCGTGCAGGAGGGGGAAGACCCGGGTGCTGTCGCTGTCGCGGGCTCTGCCGTACCAGTCGTCGATGAGCGCGATGTCGACCTCACCCGCCTGCACCTCGCGCATGCCGCGGCCCGAGCGGCTCTGCCCGAGCCGGAGCGACAGCTCGGTGTGGCGGCGCAGCGTACGGGCGAGCGCGGGCGCGAAGGCGACCGCGGCCGTCGGGAAGGCGGTCAGGACCACGCGCCCGGTGGGGCTGCCCGCCTGGGCGGAAAGGTCGGATTCGGCCTCCTCGACCATGGCCAGGATGCGCTCGGCGTGGGCCACCAGACGGCGTCCGGCGTCGGTCAGCTCGGCGCTGCGCGCGGTCCGGTCGAGCAGCGCCGTACCGGTCTCCCGCTCAAGCGCGACGAGTTGCTGGGAGACCGCGGACGGGCTGTAACCGAGCGCCGTGGCGGTCGCGGCGATGCTGCCCCGGCGGGCGAACTCGCAGATCAAGGTCAGACGGCGCAGATCGAGCATCGGACTTCCTTATGCCTACCCACATGAAGCCTCGCTTGTACTTATGCCTCTATCCAACCACGCTGGGAACGTGACAAACATGACGGTTACCCTCTCCGCCACGCTGGCGGCCAACGAGGACATCGAGCGAAGACGGCGCGCCGGGGAACGCGTGCTCAATCTCGCTTTCGGCGAGGCGGGGCTGCCCGTCCACCCGGCGCTGCGCGACAAGCTGGTCGCCGCATCCGAGCGCAACGGCTACGGGCCGGTCGCGGGGGCGGCCGAGCTGCGCGAGGCGGCGGCGGGCTACTGGAACCGGCGGGGGCTGGCGACCGACCCCGACTACGTGGTGTGCGGGCCGGGCAGCAAGTCCCTCCTGTACGGCATGATCCTGGCGCTGGGCGGCGACATCGTGATGACCGCGCCGAGCTGGGTCAGCTACGCGGCCCAGGCCGACCTGGTCGGCGCCAAGCCCATCATGGTCCCGGCGCCCCCCGGCGAGGGTGGGGCGCCCGATCCCGACAAGCTCGTCTCAGCGGTGCTGCACGCGCGCACCCAGGGCAGGACCGTACGGTCGCTGCTGGTGACGCTGCCCGACAACCCCACCGGGCGGCTCGCGTCGCCGCGGACCATCCACCGGCTGGTGGAGGTCGCCCGCGAGCTCGACCTGGTCATCATCTCCGACGAGATCTACCGGGATCTGCTGCACGACACGGCGCTGCCGTACACCTCTCCGGCCGACCTCGCGCCCGAGCGGACGGTCATCACGACGGGGCTGAGCAAGAGCCTGGCGCTGGGCGGCTGGCGGATCGGCGTGGCACGGCTGCCGGACGGCGCGAGCCAGTTGCGCAGGCAGTTGCTCGCGGTGGCCAGCGAGATCTGGTCGGCGCCCGCCGCGCCGGTCCAGGACGCCGCGGCCTACGCCTTCACCGAGCCACCTGAGCTGGTGGAACGCGTCAACCAGAGCAGGCGCCTGCACGCCAAGGTGTCGCGGGCGGTCTACGACCGGTTCGTCGAGGCCGGCTGCGCGGTGGCGAAGCCACAGGGCGGCTTCTACCTCTACCCGGACCTCGGCCATCTGCGGCTGGGCGGCTCCGCCGAGGTCACGCGGATCCTGCTCGACGAGCACGGGATCGGCGTCCTGCCCGGCCACGCCTTCGGGGACGACCCCTCGGCGGCGCGCGTACGGGTGGCCACGAGCCTTCTCTACGGGGAGAGCACCGAGGAGCGGCTGACCGCCCTCACCTCGGCCGACCCGCTGTGCCTGCCGTGGATCTCCGGCAGCCTCGACCACCTGCTCATGGGACTCAAAGAACTGTCGGTGCGGCGGCCACGTGAACGGCACCGCTCGCTGGTGTCACAGTTGGGCGAATCTTTGGGCTGATTCCCCAGGTTGACCTGCGAAAACACCCTGTTTTCCGCAACCCGCGAATGTTGACACGCGTCACGTGGTTACAGGTGGGCACAGCAGCCCTCATCATGTGCTCATGCCCGCTCTTGTCACCTTGTCCGGGCGCCTCGTGCGCCTGGAACCTCTCAGCCTCGCGGCGGTCGAAGACCTCGCCGCCGCGGCGAGTGAAGACCGCTCCACGTATGCCTTCACTCGCGTCCCGCATGGCCGGGACGAGGTTGCCTCCTATGTGGAGGCCGCCATGGCTGAGCAGGCGGAGGGCCGCACGATGCCCTTCGCCATCCGGTGGCTGCACACCGACCGTGTGGTCGGTGCCACCCGTCTGATGAACCTGGAGTACTGGCAGGGCCCCATGCCCTGGCCTCCGGGTGCTCGCGCGACGGTGGGCGACGTCCCGTCCGTGGCGGACATCGGTTACACCTGGCTGGCCGCTTCGGCCCAGGGCACAGGTGTGAACCGGGAGAGCAAGTTCCTGATGCTCTCACTCGCCTTCGAGACCTGGAACGTCCACCGCATCACGCTCAAAGCAGATGTAAGAAACGAACGGTCCCTGGCCGCCATCGAGGCCCTCGGCGCACACTTCGACGGGGTGCGGCGAGCGGAAAGCCGAGGCGCCGACGACACGGTCCGAGATACCGCGTTCTACTCGATCTTGAGCTCAGAATGGCCCGCGGTCCGAGAACGCCTGTCCGGCAGACTCGGGCTTGTCGAGGCCGCCGCATAGCAACCGTCCGCTAAGGCCCCGCCCGACATATCAGGGCGGGGCCCCTCATATCTATGGGGACGGGCACGGCCGCCCCCGTATCGGGGCCATGCCCGCTGCTCTATCAGCATCACCGGCCAGGCTCAACACCCGATCAACGCCGAATCAACGCTTCGGTTAACGAATTGGCTCATGCCTATGTGTTAGGCAAGTATGGATCTATCATTTGGTAACAAATCGTTCCATTGCCTGGGAGACACACGGCATGGCTGGTCACGCCATCGAAAGCGAACTGCGCTTCGCTGTGCTCGGTCCCGTTCGCGCGTGGCGCGGCGGCCAGGAAGTCGATTTGGGTACCCCGTTGCAGCGCTCCATTCTGGGCATGCTTCTGCTGCGGGAAGGCCGGGCGGTCACGCCGACGGAGATGATCGACGCGGTGTGGGGCGAGGAAGCGCCGCCGCGCGCGCTGGGCGCGCTGCGCACCTACGTCTCCCGGCTGCGCACCGTGCTGGAGCCCCACCGTCCCGCGCGCACCCGTCCCGAGCTGCTGACCTCCGTCGGCCGGGGGTACGCGCTGCGCCTGCCGGACGGCGCCCTCGACCTGACCCGGTTCGAACGCGGCATCGCCGAGGCCGAGGCCGCCCGCCGGGCGGGAAAGCCCGCGGAGGCGGCCGACGGCATGCGCGGCGCGCTGGCGTTGTTCGAGGGCGAGCCGCTGGCCGGCGCCGTCGGCCCGTACGCCGACCACCAGCGCGACCGGCTGATCGAGCGCCGGCTCAGCGTGGTCGAGACGCTCATGGACGTCGACCTCGAACTCGGCAACCATCCCGCGATCGTCTCGGAGCTGGTCGCGCTGACCGCCGACCACCCGCTGCGCGAACGGCTGCGCGCCCAGCTGATGCTGGCCCTGTACCGGTGCGGCCGGCAGGGTGACGCGCTGGCGGTGTTCACCGACACCCGCGAGGCGCTGATCGAGGAGCTGGGCGTGGAGCCCAGCCGCGAACTGACCGTGCTGCACCAGCGCATCCTGGCCGCCGACCCGGCGCTGGCCGTCTCGATCGTGGTCGACCTCACCGACGACACCGATGAGGCGGAGGAGCCGGCGCACGAGCTGCCGCGCCCGGCACAGTTGCCCGCCGCGGTCAACGACTTCACCGGCCGCAAGGAGATCGCCGGACGGCTGCGCACCCTGCTGTCCTCGGCCCAGAGCGGCACCCACGAGGGCGTCCCGGTCGCGGCGATCTGCGGCATCGGCGGTGTGGGCAAGACCGCGCTGGCGGTGCACGTGGCGCACCTGTCCGACGACCAGTTCCCCGACGGCCAGCTCTACGCCGACCTGCGCGGTTACACCGACGAGGCGACCGCGCCGGAGTCGGCGCTCGGCGCGTTCCTGCGCGCGCTGGGCATCCCGCCGGACGTGATCCCGGAAGGGCTGTCGGAGCGCTCCGCGCTGTACCGGTCGCTGCTGGCCGAGCGGCGCATCCTGGTGCTGCTGGACAACGCCCGCGACGCCAAGCAGGTCAGCCCGCTGCTGCCGGGCACGCCCGGGTGCGCGGCGATCGTCACCAGCCGGGTCAAGCTGGCCGACCTGCCCTCGGCCCGCCTGATCGACCTGGACGTGATGGAGCCGGACGAGGCGCTGTCGCTGTTCGCCACCGTGGCCGGGCCCGAGCGGGTGGCCGCCGAGCACGGCGCGGCCATGGACGTGGTCGCCGCGTGCGGGTTCCTGCCGCTGGCGGTGCGGATCGTCGCCGCCCGGCTGGCCGCCCGCCCCTCCTGGACGGTCGCGTCGCTGGTGCCGCGGCTGGCCGACGAGCAGCGCCGCCTGGACGAGCTGCGGGTGGGCAACCTGGCCGTCGAGGCCACGTTCGCGCTCGGCTACGGCCAGCTCGACGCCGGCCAGTCGCGGGCCTTCCGGCTGCTGTCGCTGCCCAACGGGCCCGACATCTCGGCCGGGGCGGCCGCGGCGGTGCTGTCGATGAGCACGTTCGAGACCGAGGACCTGCTGGAGTCGCTGGTCGACGCCAGCCTGCTGGAGGCGCCGGCGCCGGGCCGCTATCGCTTCCACGATCTGCTCAAGCTGTTCGCCCGCCGTACCTTGGAGAAGTCGGAGCGGCCGCAGGCGCGCACGATGGCGTTGCGGCGGCTGCTCGGGTTCTATCTGGCCTCCTGCCAGTCGGCGCACCGGCTGGCGTACGAGGGCAGCATGATCTCCGACAACCTGGTCGTGGTCGGCAGCGGGCATGTCTTCACCTCGGCCGACGACGCGGTGGCGTGGCTGATCGCCGAGGGCGACGCGCTGTTCGCCGCGATCAACCAGGCCGCCTCCGCCTCGCGCACCGGCGAGCAACTGCTGCCCGCGGCCGACATGCTGCTGGCGATGGAGCCGCTGCTGGAGTCGGGCACCCACACCCGCGAGTTCGACTTGGCCACCCGGGCCGTACTGGCCACCGGGCAGCGCATCGGCGACGCCGGCAGCGAACTGCGCGCCCGGTACGTGCTGGGCCGCGTGTTGTTCGCCGGCAACCAGCTCCAGCAGGCGGAAGAGCAGTTCAGGATCGTGCACGAGCTGTCGGTGGACCGCGAGGAGAAGGTCGTCACCGGCGAGGTGCGCAACGCGCTGGCCGTCGTCGTCGGCCGCCAGCGCCGCCACACCGAGGCGCTCAACTGGTTCGACGCCGCCATGGAGTTCTACCGCGAGAACGGCGTGCCCGCCGGCGAGGCGCTGGTCCTGTCCTACTCCGCCCGCGAGCACCTCGGCCTCGGCCGCCCCGAGGACGCCATCGCGGCGGCGGAGAAGGGCCTGGCCATCTTCACCGAGATCGGCAGCGGCGCCGGCACCGCCCGCGCCCGCTACCACCTCGGCATCGTCCTGTCGCGGGTCGGCCGCATCGCCGAGGCCGTCCACCACCACGCCGAGTGCCTCTCCTTCTTCCGGGCGAGCAAGCAGCGGGTGTGGGAGCAGCGGGTCTGCTCGCGCCTGGCCGAGACGTTCATCACCGCCGAGCGCTACTCCGACGCCGTCCGCCACGCCGAGCAGGCGCTCGTGGTCAGCAGGGAGATCGGCCACCCCTACGGCGAGGCGCTCTCGCTCGCCGTCCTCGGCAAGGCGCTGATGGGCCTGGGGAGCACGACCCGCAGCACCGACTGCCTACGTCAGGCCTTCGACATCTTCTCCAGGCTCGGCGCCCCCGAAGCCGGGGACATCAAGGCCCTCCTCGACAACGCTCAGGTCGTCGAGACCTGAGTACAGCTCGTCGTCGAGTCGCGTCATCCATACGTGGTTGATCAAGGCTGCCCCTTGGTGGGAGCGGAAGGTTACAGCCCGGCCGGTCATCTACCGCCACGCTTCGCTAGGGGGCCCGGTTATCCGGATGCTCCACGTGGCGGCTAGCCGCCTCACTTGACGACCGGCCGGACCAGACACGAACCTCGAACCCCCCAGGTCCGTGCCTGTGCGCTTAGCGTCTCCCGCCCCTGTCAACGTCCAATCAACGCGGAATCAATGTCCTTTTCCGTTGACGGCTCACACGTGGAAGAAGCCTTCCGCGATGAGCGGGCGCAGGGCGTCGGCGTCGAGTTGCTCGCCGTCGCCCACCAGTTCCGCGATCACGTTGAGCAGCGGGCCCAGGGCCAGGTCGCCGTCGCAGACCCCCGCCAGGGCCGCCTCCACCGTGCCGACGTCCCGTGTCCTGCGCAGGCCTCTCGTCTGGCGGAGCACGATCTTCATCGGGTCCTCGGCGCCCGGCCGACCGACGCGCTCGTCCAGCAGGCCCTCGACCGTACGCAGGCGGGCCGCCTCCAGACCGGTGGCCCGGTGGGCGGCGGCGATCGCGTCGAGGACGCCGTCCACGTACTGGCCCACCGGGAGCTCCACCTGGTGGGTCAGGTGCTCGACCCTGACCACCGGGTCCAGGCTGCCGGAGTTGCGCAGGGTGATCCAGCCGAAGCCGATCGCCTCGACCTTGCGCTCGTCGAACCACGACAGCCACTGGTCGTAGTGCCGGGAGTAGCCGGGGGTGCCCTGTTCGGCCGCGTCCTTGAGCCACAGCTCCACGTACTCGGCCGGGTCCTGGACGTCGCGCTGCACCACCCAGCCGTCGCAGCCGGTCTCGCCCAGCCAGCCGCCCACGCGGTCGCGCCAGTCCTCGCCCTCGATGTGGAGCCAGTTGGCGAGGAAGTGGGCCTGGCCGTCGGGGTTGAGGTGGCGGGGGGCCTGCCGTACCAGAGCGCGGCAGAAGTCGTCGCCGCCCACCTCGCGGTAGGTGAGCTTGCCGGCGGGTGAGATCACGAACGGCGGGTTGGAGACGATCAGGTCGAACAACTCGTCCCTGACGGGCTCGAACATCGAGCCCGTCCTGGCGTCGACGCCGGTGACGCCGGACAGCGCCCAGCTCAGGCCGGCCAGTTCGACGGCGCGCGGGTTGACGTCGGTGGCGGCGATCCGCTCGGCGCGCCCGGCCAGGTGGAGCACCTGTACGCCGCAGCCGGTGCCCAGGTCGAGCGCGCGCTCCACCGGGCGGCGGGTGACGAGCTGGGCGAGGTTGGCCGAGGCGCCGCCCGCGCCCACCACGTGGTCGGGGCTCAGCGCGGGGTCGCCGGGGCGTACCTTGCGGTCGGAGACGAGGTAGCCGTCGGTCTCCCACGGCTGCAGGTGGACGGTGGCCCGTACCTCGTCGCCGGCGGTCGTGACCAGGCCCGAGGCCAGGACCTCGGGGGCGACGCTCTTGGCCGGGACGGGGACGCCCAGCCAGAACAGGCGGATCAGGGTGGCCAGCGGGTCGCGTTCGGCCGTGCTCCGCAGGGCGGGGACCAGTTCCTCACGCGCGAGCGCACCGGCCGCCACCGCGCCCAGTCGGTCGCGGACTCCGTCGATGGTGTAGCCGGTCTCCAGCAGATGCTCGCGCAGTCGTTCCACGGATCCCATCCTTCCACCGCGGACCGCAACTCACCCCAGACACCGACGCAAGATCAGAAACTCTGCGTAACCATACTGTTACGGAGCTACCCAAGCGTTCTGCAAGCGGGCAGTAAGGCGCCCGCGGTATCTGTAGGAGGTGCTGATCCCCTGCCTCGCCTGCGAGTCCCGGTTCAGGCCCGACGAGTACTTCCGCGCCTGCACCGACTACAACCGCGGCCTGGACCTGGTCTCGTGGATCTGCCCGAGCTGCGGCAACCACGACGACCTCAGGGTGCTGCCGGGCGAGCTGGGTTTCGGCTACCCCTATCGCGGGCGCTTCGCCGTGCACGACCGGCTGCGGGTGCCCGGCCTGCGCAGGCAGCGCGGCGAGCTCAGGCTCGACATCTCCCTCGACGCCCACAGCTGGCGGATCGCTACAAGAGTCCGGCTACCGGTATGACCGGCGGGCAGAGGTAGGCGGGCTCCTCTCCCCGCAGGGTGCGCCCGATGTCGGCCACCAGCGCGTGCGCGTGCTCGACATGGCTCTCTCCAGTGGCCGCGCCGAGGTGCGGGGTGAGCACCACGTTCTGCAGCCTGGTCAGCGGGTGGGCGGGGTCCAGCCACTCCCCCTCGAAGTGGTCGAGGCCGGCGCCGCCGAGCTGCCCCCACCGCAGGGCGTCCACCAGCGCCGACAGGTCGTGCAGCGCGCCGCGCGAGGTGTTGAGGTAGATCGCTCCCGGGCGCATCGCGGCGAACTCGGCCGGGCCCATGAAGCCGCGCGTCTCCTCGGTCACCGGCACGTGCAGGGAGACGATGTCGGCCTCGGCGATCAGTTCCGGCAGCGTGTGGGCGGCGTCGGGGGTGTAGGGGTCGCAGGCGATCACGTTCATGCCCAGGCCCTGGCCGCGCCAGCGCAGCGCCCTGCCGACCCGGCCCAGGCCGACGATGCCGAGCGTGCGTCCGGACAGGCGCAGGCCGCGGTGGCGCTCGGAAGGGGGGATTCTGCCCCGGTAGACGCGGTCGCGCCGTACCTCGCGATCGGCGGTCACCACGTGGCGGCTGACCGCGAACAGCAGCGCGATCGTGAGCTCCGCGACCGCGTCGGGGTCGCGGTCGGCGGCATGGAGTACGGCGACGCCGCGCTCGGCGGCCAGCGCCAGGTCGACGTTCGTCGGCGAGCCGACACAGGCCACGATGTCGAGCGGAAGGGACAGGACCGACGCGCGGACCTGGTCACCCTCTGTGACGATCACCGAGGCGCCGGTCTCGATGACGAGGTCGGCGAGTTGCTCGTCGGAGAAACCGAGGCTGGGCCGGGCGGGAACCTCGGCCAGGTCGGCGATCTCGCCCAGGCTGGCGAGAGCGGTCTCCGGCAGGGTGGGCAGGACCAGCGCCCGAGGTCGTCTCACATTTGTGACAATAACATCACAGAGGGTATTCGTCCCTATGCGTCCGGACGTTGGCGCAGGCTCTGCCACGCGGCCTCGCCCAGGCCCTTGATCTCCTCGTCGGTGGGCGTGTGGGCGCCGGCGAACCACAGGCGGCACATTTCCTGGGCAGGGCCGAGCCACAGCACGTAGCACATGGTCGCGTGGACGGGCTGGAGCAGGCCGTTCTTCATGTGCGGCTTCCACCAGTCGGAGACCTGGCGGAAGAACGCGCGGCGGGCGTCGGCGACCTCCTGGCCGCCGGGTTCGTTCTTGCGCGGCGGGCGCTCGCTGACCAGGATGCGGGCGCGTTCGGGGTGCTCGCCGGCCCAGCGCATGTGGAAGGCCACGACCGCCTCGATGCCGTCGCGCGCCTCGTTCCGGCTGGTCAGCTCGGCCAGGAACTCGGCCTGGTAGACGGCGAGGATCTCGGAGTAGAGCACGCCGAAGACGTGTTCTTTGCTGGCGAAGTGGTGGTAGAAGCTGCCGACGCTGACGCCGCTCTCCTCACGGAGGCTGGCCAGCGTGGTGGCCGACACCCCGTCCTGGCTGAAGCGGCGGAGGGCACCCTCGATGATGCGGGTACGGCCGTCGCGTCCGTTCTTGACACTCTTCACGCAGTCAATGGTGAGCCAACAGAACCTTGTTCCGCAAATACCACTGCCTGCTTGATCATAGCGGTCACCTCGACCGAACCGGAAGAGACCGTCAATTTCGCGTCGGGCCAGGCCCTGCGGATCAGGCGCAGGGCCCGCCGGTTCTCGCCGAGAACGTCCATGGCGACGGTGGTCGCGCCGCGGATGGCGGCGCGGATCAGCAGCGTGTCGACCAGTCTCGGCCCGAGGCCGATCCCCTGCCACCGGTCGGTGACGACCACGGCCACCTCGACGTCGGTGCGGCAGCCCCGGTAGCTCATCGCGTGGGCGACGATCTCGCCCTCGTGTACGGCGACCAGCGCGTCCCTGAGCTCGTCGATTTTCATCAGCGCACCGATCAGGCCGGCCGACGGGCGGCTGAACCCCGTGAAGAACCGCAGCGTCTGCGTGTGCAGCGACAACCCCGCGAGGAAGCACCGGAGCGCGGCCTCGTCCCCTGTCCTTATGGGGCGAATCTGGGTTCCCTTCATAGACTCAGCGTCTCGCGGCACGCCTGAGTCTGTCAACTAGACTCAGGTATGATATGCGGCATGAACGTGCCCTTCCGGGTGAACAACTGCTCGATCGAGCGGACCCTGGACGTCGTCGGCGAGAAGTGGACCTTCCTGGTGCTGCGCGAGGCCTTCAGCGGCGTACGGCGCTTCGCCGACATGCAGGCCATGACCGGCGCGCCGCGCCAGGTGCTCAGCGCCCGCCTGGCCCGGCTCGTCGACGAGGGGCTGCTGCGCAAGGTGCCCTACCGCGAACCCGGCCAGCGCCAGCGTGACGAGTACCGGCTGACCGAGAAGGGGCGCGACCTCTATCCGCTGCTGGTCGCGCTCATGCACTTCGGTGACAAGTACCTCTCCGACGACGCCGGACCGGCGGTCGAACTCACCCACCGCGACTGCGGCGCCCCCATCGAGCAGTACTTCCGGTGCGCCGACGGCCACGAGGTCAGCGGACCCCGCGAGGTCACGCCGGAGCCCGGCTCAGGGGCGGAGCTGAAGAGCGCGTAGGCAGCGGCGGAAGTCCAGCACCGAGGCCACGGCCATCGCCGTCATCAGCAGGGCCACCAGCGACGTGCGCAGGGCCAGGAACGTCCCGATGGTCTGGCTGAGCAGGATCCACAGCGTCAGCGTGCCGTTGAGCAGTTGCGCGCAACCCCAGGCCAGCGACTGGCGGACGAAGAAGCGCCGCATCACCGGATCCCCCGCGACATGGCCGGGCAGCGGCACCAGGTCGAGCGTGATCCGCTCAGCCAGCGGCCTGCGCCCGCGGGCGGTGGCCAGGAACACCAGGCTCACCGCGAACACCCCGCACGTCGGCGGCAGGAAGAACCACCGCACATCCCCCGCCACCAGCGCGACCACCACGCGCGCCGTGATGCCCACCGCGGCCAGGATCACCGTGCCCGGCATCGGCCGGCCGCGCACCAGGCGCACCGCCATGCCGCCGAACACCCAGGCCGCAGAAGCCGCCATGCCCGCCACCTCGCCGCCGGCCAGCATGCCCGCGTAGAAGAGCGCGACGGGCAGAATCATGCTCTCCAGTACGCGCGGTGCCGCGTGCAGCAGGAGCGTTCCCATGCGGGGCAACACGAAGGCGGAGGGCGCCGGTGGCGCGACAAGAAGGGTCATTCACGACGTCTTGCTCTTGAGGGGCGGCACGAGTCCCGACCGTACGCGATCACCTGCGCTTTGGTAACCCGTTCGACCAGATCGGGCTGAGTGAGGAACCACCGCTCCCGGTGCCTACCCTTGAAGGGTGTACCGGTTCCTCCTGACCCCTCGATGGGTGGCGCTCCACATCGTGGTGCTGCTGGTCATCCCCGCCTTCGTCTTCCTGGGCAGGTGGCAGTTCGGGCGGTTCGAGGAACGCTCGGCCAACAGCGACCGCGTCACCGCCAACATCACGGCCGCGCCGGTGCCGCTGGGCTCGCTGACCCGGCCCGGCCGTGCGGTCAGCGAAGATGACCGCTATCGGCTGGTGACGGCCTCTGGCACCTACGATCAGGCCCATGCTCTCGTCGTACGGCGGCGGCCCCAGGAAGGGCGGCCCGGGTACTTCGTGCTGACCCCGCTCGTCACGGGCGACGGGCAGGCCGTGCTGGTGAACCGGGGGTGGGTGAAGGCGGGGGCGAGCGCGGACGCGCCACCCGAGGTGCCTGCGCCGCCTGCCGGACAGGTGAATGTCACCGGGCGGCTACGGCTGACCGAGACCGAGGAGACCAGCGGGATCAAGGAGAGGGGCGGGCTGCCGGCTGGGCAGGTGCTCCTGATCAATCCTGGGAAGATCGGGGCGGCGCTGCCGTACCGGCTGGTGGATGGTTATGTTGAGCTGACCGAGCAGCAGCCGACGGCGGCCGCGGCGCCGGAGCCGGTGCCCGCGCCGGACGTGGGGTCGGGCGGGGGCCTTAACCTGGCGTACGGCGTGCAGTGGTGGCTGTTCATCGGGCTGGCGATCGGCGGGTGGATCCTGCTGATCCGGCGCGAGGTGGCCGATCGGAAGGCCGAGCAGGAGACGCCTGTCGCGGTGGAGGCGTGAGGCAAGGTCTTGCACATTGGCGCGCTTCGCGCGTTTCCGGGTTCCAGGCGTTTCTCCAGTCGAGCTGAAGCTCGACCCCTGAAGGGCCTCCCTCCGGTCGGGCTGCCTTTCTGGCCCCACCCGTTGCCCGGCTAAGTGGTTGAGCGGTTGGAGCCCGCCCCGGAACCAAGGCGCTCCGCACGCCACCCCGTCGGGCCAAGGCCCGACTCGCTCGCTTTCGCCCTGCTGATAACGAACTGGACCGCCTACACGCGTCTACCGGAGGCGGCAGGCAGGAAAGTCGCGCAGGAGACGCCTGTCGCGGTCGAGGGCATGAGACGGGACCCGCACGTGCCGGCCTGGCTCGGTCGGGGTGTGAGGTGGACCCCCACGAGGCTCCTGGCCGCCGTCGAGGCATGAGACGGGACCCGCACGAGGCTCCCGGCGCGGGCGAGGTGTGATTACGTTCTAGGTGTGACCCGCCATATCGAGTTCGCCAATATCCACAATTTTCGCGACGTCGGTGGATATGTCGCCCATGACGGGCGGAGTGTGCGGTGGCAGCGGCTCTACCGGGCCGACTCGCTCGGCTGGCTGGCCGGGCCGGACATCGCCACGTTCCGCTCCCTGAAGGTCAGGACCGTCATCGACCTGCGGCATCCCGCCGAGGTCGAGAAGCGCGGGCGCGTACCCGAGACCGAAGGGCTGCGCTACCACAACCTCCCCGTGGAGGGCCGCACCTGGAACCTCGCCACCTTCGACCCGTCGACCGGGGTGGAACGCTTTCTCGCCGACCGCTACCTGGAGGTGTCGGAGGACGGCGTCCCGCTCCTGCGCTCGGCCATCGAGACCATCGCCGAGGCCGACAACGCCCCCGTCGTCATCCACTGCGCCGCCGGAAAGGACCGCACCGGCATCCTGACCGCGCTGGTGCTGTCGCTGGCGGGCGTGGCGACCACGGACATCGTCGCGGACTACGCCCTGACCGGCTTGGCCACGCCCCGCTTCCTGGCGGACTGGCAGACCAGGAACAAGGACGCCCTCATGTGGGCCGGGTACGGGGCGGCACCGGCGGGGGCGATGGAGTTGTTCCTGGCAGAGATGGACCAGCGCCATGGCTCCCTGCGGGCGTACTGCTCAGACGTCCTGGGCCTGGACCCCAAGACGATCACCAAACTGCACGCCCATCTCCTGACTGACCCGATCTCCCCCGGGTAGAAGGGGCCGGGGTCCGCAGTGAGCAGCACCCTCACGACAGCGGACCCTCCGGCCCGGGATCGCCACCCCACCCCCTCCAGGCGATCCCGGGTCCCAAAGGCAAGGTCTTGCACATCGGCGCGCTTCGCGCGTTCCAGGGTTCCAGGCGTTTCTCCAGTCGAGCTGAAGCTCGGCCCCTGAAGGGCCTCCCTCCGGTCGGACTGTCTTCTGAGGCCCCACCCATTGCCCACTTGGGTGGTAAGCCAGCTGGACCCCACCGCGAACAAAATCGTGCTCCGCTATCGCTCCGCGCGCCTCCGTCGGGCCAAGGCCCGACGACCCGCTTTCGCCCCCGCCCTGCCCTCGACGGGACTTGGTTGTTCCCGAGACGAAAGACGTTCCGATCTTCCAAGGCGGCGAGCACGAAACGCGAGAGGCGAGGGCCGACAATCATTTCAGCCAGCGGGTTGTCATTCCACAGCCTGCTGATAGGCCAGCTGGTAGAGGTGTCCTCCCTTGATCAGAATTGAGGCTTCTACCGGCAATCCAGCGTCACTGTAGATGATCCGGAACTGGCGGAACACTGGCACGTCCGCGGGCAGATTCAGGCCTTGTACCTCCTGCGTGGTGGGCTGGCGGACCGATATCTGATCACGGAAGTGACGTTGTGGATAGCCAAGATCAGCGAGAACTCTCGGAGCGCCGCCGCGGATCTTCATTCTCCCTACAAGTGGGGTGCCCAAGGCGATGCCGGTGGGGTAGTAGGACCAGGAGAGTTCAACTGGCTCACCGTCATGGCGCAAAAGCCGATGACGGACAACAGCCTTCTCACCATCGGCGAGGCCCAGAGCGGCGAAGATGTCATTCGGCGGCAGGACCTCTCCCACATGAAGGAGTTCGTAACTGTAGCCCTGCGGCGTCGGACGCTTGTAGGGCGCCGCCTCGACGATCAGGGTCTTCCTGTCTTGCACGTAGACGCCCTTGCCAGGATGGCCGCGGAGGAATTCCTCGTCCTTCAGGGCCTGGAGCGCGCGTTGGATCGTGGCATTGGCAGCATCGAACCTCGCGACGAGATGCGAGGTTGAAGGGAGCTGTTCTCCGGCGCGGAGGATGCCGGACATGATCTCCGCCCTGAGCTCGGCGGCGATCTGCTGATGCCGAGGACGGGTGTCCGGCCTTGCTGCCAATTCGATGCCGCCTTTCACTCAATGATCATCTTGTATCGGAGTTCCCGGTCGTCCGCGATCATCGTCATCACGGTGACCTCGACCGGAACGCCTTCAGTCGATCGGAGGAGCCGCGTGAGGACCAGCACCCATTGGTTCTCACCGATCCCGAGTTCGTGCCGTTCGTCCTCAGTCGCGGGGCGGGCCCGGACGCGCTCCTCGACATCGCCCGGGTGATACCCGAGTTGGGCGAGGAGGGTGATGGCTCCGCCGGGTATCTTGCGCGGTTCGGCGAGCCGGGTGCCGCGGGCGAGGGCGGCAGGATAGTAGGAATCTGCCAGCTCGCTGGGCAAGCCGTCCAAAAGGACGAGCCGCCGGCGCACGACGGCCACGTCACCGGGCCGCAGATCGAAGAACTCCGCCACCGTGGAGGGCGGTAGAACCTCGGCTACCTCGCGCAGTTGATTCGTCCCGGTGTGGCCGCGGCGTGCGGCTTCCTCGGTCCATGCGTCTCGGTCACCTTCAGGACGAGGCCTCGTGTACGGCGCAGAAGCGCTCATCCAGTGCGATTCCAACATTCGCTACCCCATCTCGCGATGGCCGACTACTCAAAACGGTACCGGCTATCGAGGCGATTCAAGAGCCCGGCCGACGTAGAGCCAATCCTCACACGTCCTTGATGCCTTTCGCGAATTGCATTATGGTAGCTGCAATACGCCTCAGCCTTCGTGCGCCAAGGACCGCGCTTCCATGGCGTCGAGGACCTCCTGCGGCCGGTACGGCGCGCTTGTCCCGACACGAGCCCATGGCACCACTAGCGAGGAAAGGTGCAGAAATGGCAGGACCAGCAAGGACACGAGAACCGGGCGGCGGCGACAGGCACGCTGGCCGGACGGTAGTGAGGTCAGTCCGGCAACCTGAGCTGCTCTGCGCCGGATCAGCGCGGTCGCCCGGCGAATGTGCCCCGGACCCCGTGAAGAACACCGCTCAGGTGCGTGCGGCCCGGGGACCCCTACGACCTAGTCCGCCGTTTCGATGCCGACGGCGCTACTGCGTTCTGGTCGACGGCGAATTGACCGGCTTCGCGCCGCCGGTCTTCGGCCGAGACGGTCGAGTGGCCGGCTGGTCGACCTTCCGTTCGACTGACCGAAGAGCCCATGGCCATCGGGTTCATACCCTTCCGTCCCCGACGGCCGGCCGGCACGCGGTTCGAGCACGACGAAAGGAAGCCGCACCATCATCTGGAGGTTGATCGTGAAGCGTTCTTTGATCGTGGAGACCACTGCCAACTCCTGCTACTTCAGAACCTCAGTCGCCGGAGACGGCCGCAAGGCGCTCGTTCAGATCACGGAGCGGTGCAACCTGCACTGTGCCCACTGCTTCGTCTCCTCCACCCGCGAGGGCCTCGATCTGTCCCTCGATGATCTGGAGGCCAAGGTCCTGCCCCGCCTGAGGCGCGCCCGCGTGGAGCGTGTCACGCTGACCGGCGGCGAACCCTTCGTCCATCCCGAGCTCATGAGAATTGTCCAGCTCATCACCGGCCTGGGCATGCCCGTGGGCATCTGCACCAACGCCACCCAGACCACCGACGAGCAGATCAGCCAACTGGCCGGCCTGGGTAACGTGCACGTCAATGTGAGCCTGGACGGCTTCCGCCCGCAAAGCCATGGCCGGTTCCGGGGCAACGTCGCTTCTTTCGACGTCACCGTGACCACCACCCGCAAGTTCGCCGATGCCGGCCTGCTTCAGGGGTTGCTGTCGACTCCCAACGCGCTCACCGAAGTGGAAGAATTCGGGGCCCTGTGCGAATTCGCCGTCGACGTCGGCGCCGAGTACGTGCTCATGAACCCGCTGTCCTCCTTCGGCCGCGGCGTCAGGAGCCACCGGAAGCTGGCCGCCGACCAAGCGAAGATGCGCGCGATTCACGAGGTGACCGAGGTCTTCCGCCAACGTGGGGTCGACCTCGTGCACATCCGCTTCCCCAACGACGACAGGCCACTGGCCGGCTGCGACGCCGGCAAGCTGCTCTACGTCTTCGCCGACGGGCTCACCGCCGTCTGCCCGTATCTGGTCTTCGCGGCCCGTACCCCCGAATCCCCGCACCCCGACAGCGACTTCCTCGTCGGCAACATCCTCACCGACGAGGTCGCCCCCGCCCTGGACGGCTACGACCTGGCGGGCACCTTGCGCATGGGCACCAACGCCACCTGCACCGGCTGCGCCATCAACAGCCAGTGCGGCAAGGGCTGCCCCGCCGCGGTCATCGCCCGCGGCCTGTCCATCGGCGAACTCGACAGCGAGCAGTGCCCCCAGCCGCTCCTGCAGATCGGCAGGCGACTCACATGAATGACCGGTTCATCGTGATCGAGGGCCCCAACGGCGTCGGCAAGACGGCCAGCGCGGCCATGCTGGCCAAACGGTTGCGCGATCGCGGATATCGCGTGCACTCCACCTGCGAACCGTCCAACACCCCGCTCGGCCGGCTGGTGCGCTTCGGCGAGCACGGCCTGATCGGCCGCGCGCTCGCCTTGGCCGTGGCCGCCGACCGTTGCGTGCACGTCACCGACGAGATCATCCCCGCGCTGCACGAGGGGCAGGTCGTGATCAGTGACCGGTACGTGCCGTCCTCCCTCGTTCTGCAGCGCCTTGACGGCCTCGACCTGGCCGAGGTCTGGGCCTACAACCGATGGGCGCTACAGCCCATGCTCACTTTCTACCTGGATCACGATGCGGCGATCATCGAGAAGCGGTTGGATGAGCGTCGCCAACGCGCACGGCTAGAGCAAGCCGCATCGCCCGCTCGGGAACGGCAGTTGTACGAGGAGGCATACGCCTTCCTCTCCGGCGAAGGCTGGCGCCAAGCCGGGATCAACTGCATCGGCCGCGACGTCGACCAGGTCGTCACCATCATGCTCGCCCATCTGAACCTGGAGGAGTAGCCAGTGCTGTCCCTGCTGACCATCAACATCGGCGCCGCCGCCCAGGCCCGCGCGGAGCGGCTGCTCGACTGGCTGGCCGGCAGGGACGAGGACGTGTTCCTGCTCACCGAGACCAGCGCCGGCACCGGGACCGCGCACCTGCTGCAGCGCTTCGCCCGCGCCGGCTACGCGGTCGTCAAGACCGACGACATCGGCGACCGCGGCGCCGCCCTGATCAGCCGCGTCCAGGTCGTCGACGAGGTCGTGGCATTGAGCAAGGTGAGCATCCCCGGGCGCGTCGCCGCCGCGGTGCTCGACACCGAGCCGCAGTTGACGGTGGCGGCGGTCTACGTGCCCAGCCGTGATGCCAGCGTCGAGAAGACCGAGCGCAAGCGAGCGTTCGTCGACTCGCTCCTGCACGGCCTGGAAGGGCTACCACAGCACCAGCGCGAGCAGCTGCTGCTCGGCGGCGACTACAACGTGATCGCCCGCACTCACAAGCCGCCGCACCGGGGCTTCCTGCCCTTCGAGTACGGCCTGCTGGACGGCCTCGCCGAGCACGGCCTGCTCGACGCGCACGACCACCACGTGCCCGGCCCGCACCCGCACAGCTGGATCGGCCGCACCGGCGACGGCTACCGCTATGACTACATGCACCTGGCCACAGCCTTGGCCGACCGCATCACGGCCTGCACCTACCTGCACGAGACCCGCGAACGGGGCCTGACCGACCACGCCGCGGTGACGCTGACCCTGGACATCCATGCCACCCGCCTGCCGGTCACCAACCCCCGCGACAACGACGAAATCGCCCTGTTCTAGACCCCGGACAGCGCCGCGCGTACCAGGGAGTCGTAGGTGTCGCTGACCGGTATCAGCTCCACTCCCAGAGAACGAGCCAGCCGGTCGAGCTCGCGCTGTGCCGCAGCCCCCGAGGCGGTGTCGGCCACGAGCCGCTCGAACTCCACGAACAGGCCCGCGTGCTCGACCTCATCCACACACAGCGCCACACCGTCGAGCTCACCGGTACGGCGCCGCTTCACGATCCGCACGGTGGGATAGAAGCCCATCGCCACGATCGCCTCATGCATCTGCGCCCGGTCGGCCACCTCGGTCTCGTGCTCCAGGCAGGCCATGGCGTTGTCGAGGGGCTTCTTCACCGTGAACAGGTGCCGGCCCTGCTGAGTCCGGAGCCGGGCGAACGCCGCACCGATCTTGCTCTGCCCGTACGTCCAACCGCCCTGCGCGAACGCCTGATCATCCTGCACGACCGGCGTTGAGAGGATCGCCCCGCGCGCGGCGAGCGCATCCTCAAGGCCGCTCAGGTCCTCCACCCGATACTTGACCTCGACCTCTTGCACCCCGCCAGTCACGCCGACCTCCCACGTCGCCCATGTCACCCAGCGGGATGGTAGCCGCTCTCCAGCCAGGCAACTACGAGCAGCTGATCGCAAGGCACACCGTGAGTGTCCCGGAAGGGTTCCAGGCCATGAAACACACGAACACCAGCGCGTCAAGGCCGGTTGTCAAGGAGTTCCGGGGGCGAATGCGGCGGTAGGGCGGGGTTTTGGGGCGGTTGACGGGGGCCTGGCAGCTTGTTCGAGGTCATGCCGTCGTCGTACGGTTACCTGCGTGACTACGCCGCTGCTCCCCGACCCCGAACCGAGGCGGCGCGACTACGTGATCATCTCCGCCGACGATCACCTGATCGAGCCGCCCGACCTCTTCGAGGACCGGCTGGCGGAGAAGTACACCGAGGTCGCGCCCAAGGTCGTGGAGACGGAGGCGGGTCACCAGGTCTGGCGGTACGGCGGCGCCACGTACCCGTGCGCCGGCATCGACGTGGGCGCCGGCCTGCCCCGCGAGCAGTGGACCCTCGACCCGGTCAGGTTCGAGAACATGCGCCCCGGCTGCCACGACATCGAGGCCCGGATCCAGGACATGGACACGGCCGGCATCTGGGCCGCCCTCTGTTTTCCCGGGATGCTGGCCGGCCAGTCCGGCATGCCGTTCGCGCGGACCAGAGACCAAGAACTGGGCCTGGCCCTCGTCAAGGCCTGGAACGACTGGCACATCGACGTCTGGGCCGGCACCTACCCCGAGCGGATCATCGGCCTTCAGCTCCCGTGGCTGCCCGACCCGGACGTGGCGGCGAAGGAGATCCGCGCCAACGCCGCCCGCGGCTTCAAGGCGGTCGTGTTCCCGGAGTTCCCGACGAGGCTGCGGCTGCCGTCGATCCACTCCGACCACTGGGATCCGTTCTTCGCCGCCTGTGAGGAGACCGGCACCGTCGTCTGCCTGCACACCGGGGACTCCAGCTGGTCGCCGGTGCCCTCCCCCGACACGCCCATCGAGGCGATCACCACGCTGATGCCGACGAGCGCCATGTTCGCCTGCGCGGACTGGTTGTGGTCGGGCATCCCGCTGCGGTTCCCGAACCTGCGGGTGCTCATCGTGGAGGGCGGGGTGGGCTGGCTGCCGATGCTGGCCGAGCGCGCCGACTACGCCCTCGACCACCCGGTCGCGGGCGAGGCGTCGTGGGAGGGCGGGCTGAAGCCGAGCGAGGTCCTGCGCCGCAACTTCTTCTTCGGCACGCTCGACGACCACGCCCTGTCAGGGGTACGGCTGGCGGTCGGCCTCGACCACGTCCTCCAGGAAAGCGGATACCCGCACTCCGACTCGACCTGGCCCGACACCCAGCAGGCCGTGGCCAGGAACCTCGGCCAGCTCCCGCCGGCCGACATCGCCAGGGTCGCGTACGGCAACGCCGCCCGGTTGTTCGGGCACCCGTTGCCGTCGCGAGCGTGGCTCAGGCGCGAGGAGCTGTAGGAGGAAGGTCGGGAGGAACGGCGGCGCCCTGGATGACCCTGCGCTCCCAGCCGATGTAGCGCCCGCTCTCCCCGATCAGGGAGCCCATCAGCCAGAGGAACACGCCGAAGTCGTCGGCCACGCCGACGAGCAGGAGGAAGTCGGGGATCACGTCGATGGGCGAGATCAGGTAGACCACGCCGAGCCCCATCAGGGCGAGCTTGCTCTTGCCCATGCCCGGGTACTGACCCCGGGCCACGGCGCCGATCAGGCGCGGGATCGCCCTGACCCGCTTGAACAGACCCGGGGAGCCGGGCTCGCTCACGTCGCGATATGTACGCCAGACCGCTGCCGCGCGGCTTGCTTTAGGCATAGGTGCGCCACCTCCTTCACGACATAACGTGTTACCCGATCCGGTTGGTTCCTAACGATCAGCGCATGGCGGGATGCTCGAAGGGGCGGGCGGATTCGATCTGGGCGGCCAGCCGTACGAGAAGGTCCTCGCGGCCTGTGGCGGCGACCAGCTGGACGCCGACGGGAAGGCCCGCGGCGGTCCTGTGCAGGGGCAGGGAGATGCTGGGCTGGCCGGTGGCGTTGAAGGCGGAGGTGTAGGAGACGGCGTGGGAGGTGCGGCCGAAGCCGGTGCTGAGGTCGTCAGGGGGCAGCCAGCCCAGCGGGAACGGCGGCACGCCGAGCGAGGGCGCGAGCAGCACGTCGAAACCGGAGCGCCACCAGGCGGCCATGCGGCGGCGGAAGCCGTCCATCCACTGGACGGCCAGGACGTGCTCGACGGCGGTGCGTTTGGCGCCGGTCTCGGCCATGGCGCGGTTGCGTGGTTCCAGTTCGTCCAGGGACACGGGGCGGCCGCGCCACGCGCCGACGCTCTGGACCTCGGCGGCGACGTTCGCGGCGACGAGGGCGCCGAAGTGGTGGGGGAAGTCGGGGCTGCCGAGTTCGTCCGGGTGGCCGGGTTCGACGTGGTGGCCCAGGGACTCCAGCAGGTTCGCGGCACCGGTGACGGCGGCGGTCAGGTCCTCGTGCTCGGGTACGTCGCCGCGCGGGTGGCGGGTCACGAAACCGACGCGCAGCCGTCCCGGATCGGCGCCGACCTCCTCGGCCAGCGGGCGGGGCAGCGCGGGCGCGGTGTAGGGGTCGCCCTCCTCCAGGCCGGCGATCAGGTCGAGCACGGCGGCGGTGTCCCTGACGGTCCTGGTGACCAGCCCGGCCACCGAGAAGCCGCTCCAGCCCTCGCCGCCCGACGGCCCATAGCTGGTGCGGCCTTTGGTGGGTTTGAGCCCCACCAGGCCGCACAGGGAGGCGGGGATGCGGATCGAGCCGCCGCCGTCGCTGGCCGACGCCACCGCGACCATCCCGGCCGCCACCGCCGCCGCTGAGCCGCCGCTGGAGCCGCCCGCCGAGTACGCGGGGTCGTAGGGATTGCGCGTGGGCCCGAACGCGACCGGCTCCGTGGTGATCGTGGTGCCGAACTCCGGCGTGCTGGTCCTGCCGAGGATCACGAACCCGGCCGCCTTCAGCTTGGCCACGCTGTAGGCGTCCGCGGCGATCCTGACGCCGTCCAGCGTGCGTGACCCGGCGTTGTACGGCTCGCCCTTCTCCGCCCAGCCGAGGTCCTTCAGCAGGATCGGCACCCCGCGAAACGGCGTGCCCTCGGGCAACTCGCCCGTCTCGGCCAGCGCGCGCTCGAACCGCCGGTGCACGACCGCGCCGATCTCCCCGTCGTGCTTGTCGATCTTCGCGATCGCCGCCTCGGTCAGCTCACGCGGCGAAACCCGCCCATCCCGTACGGCCAGCGCCTGCCCGACCGCGTCCAGCCGGAGGATCTCGTCCACAGGTTCTCCCTTAGCCGGCTTTCGGCGCCAGCGCGCGTACCGCCTGGTCGATGGGGATCTCGCCGCCGGGGACCGGCGCGAGCACGGGGGTGTCGAGCCCGTTGGCGACATACTCGCCGATCCTGGCCCGGCAGGTCGCGGCGTCGCCGTGCACGATCAGCGCGTCGACCACCTCGTCGGGGATGGCCTTGAGCGCGGCCTGCCGGTCGCCCGCCGCCCACGCCTCGTGCATCGGCCGCAGCACCTCACCGCGCCCCAGCCAGTCGTGGAAGGCGGCGTATGCGGGCACGGTCAGATAGGCCGCCAGCATCCAGCGCCCCATCTCGCGCACCCTGTCGGCGTCCTCGCTCACGCAGACGAACAACCGGGCGATCAGCTCGGTCTCCCCGCCCAGCTCGGCGCGGACCTTGCGCACGTCCTCCGGCGCGAGCCAGTTGGTGATCGCGCCGTCGGCCTCGCTCGCCGCCAGGTGCAGCATCCGGGGCCGCAGCGCGGCCAGCACGATCTTCGGCGCCACCCGGGGCGCCCGCTCCAGCTTGAAGCCCTTGACCTCGAACGTCTCGTACCGCTCCGACACCTTCTCCCCCGCGAGCGCTTCACGCAGGAAGCGCAGCGTGTCCCGGGTGCGCTGGTACGGCCGCGCGAACTCCACCGCGTTCCACCGCCCCACGACGGCCGGAGAGGACGAACCGATGCCGAGCACGAAGCGGTCCGGGGCGAGATCGGCCAGCGTGGCCGCCGACATGGCCAGCAACCCGGGTCCGCGGGTGAACACCGGGACGATGGCGCTGCCCAGCCGCAGCCCCGGCGCCCACTCCCCGGCCATGGCCAGCGGCATGAACCCGTCGGTCCCGTTGACCTCCGCCGACCAGGCGTCGGTGTAGCCGAGCGCGGGCAGTTCGGCGATCAGCTCCTTCGACTCGGCCAGCGAGCGGTCGTAGAAGGGGATCGTCATGCCCCAGTTCTGTGTCATCGCACCCTCCAGCGTGTTAGGCCGACCATACCAACCAGCCGGTATGTACGCGCCACTTGATCGCGGTTAACCGCCTCCAGCGCTCTGACGTGCTAAAACATCCCCGTGAGACGAACCCGGCTGCTCGCGGCCGTAGTACTGACCGGCGGCCTGGCGATCCCCTTCCTGGCCTCCGTGATCGCCGTGGCGGCGGAGGACACCGGCCCCACCTGCACGCTCCCCGCCACGATGCTGCCGCTGTGCTCGGGCACGCCGGTCAAGCCCGCAGCTCATGCACGGCCCCGATGAAGTCCTTGGTGATCCCCCGCAGTCCGGGCAGATGAGACAGGCCCACGAGCCGGTCCACGAGCGGCACCGTCACCTCGATCAGCCGGTACGTGCGCTGACACCCCGGCGAGGTGTCGTGCACCCAGAACAGCACCATGCCCATCGACAGCAGCCACAGCAGCTCGGGCAGCTCCTCACGCAGCTCGGAGTCCATCTTGTCCCGCGAGCCCTCGACCACCTGCCGGTAGATCGCGATGCCCGCCTCCCTCGCGGGTGAGGACTGGGCGCTGAACGGGCTGAGGGGGTTCGTCGGCTCCGCCGCGTGCTTGAAGAACTTCACCGCGAACTCGTGGTACGGCTCGCTGACCCGTACCCACTCACCGAGCACACCGCTCAGCCGGGCCGCGAACGAGCGCTCCGTCGCGAGCAGCTCGCGGCAGGCCTCTTCGTGCTCCGTCTGGGCGCGGTCGTAGTAGGCCTGGATCAACGCCTCCTTGCTCGCGAAGTAGTAGTAGGCGTTACCCACGGATACCCCGGCCTCGGCCGCGATTGCCCGCATCGTCGTCGCATCGAAGCCGCGCTCCCGAAACAGTCTCAAGGCCGTCTCGACGATGACCTCTCGGGTGCTCTCCGATCCTCGGTTTCGGGGTTCGGACACCCTCGTCACTTTACGGGCAAGACCGCCTTTAGGTCATGGAGCCGCACGGTGATCGCCGCCACAAGGCAAAGATCGCTCTGAGGAAGGGGTCATCTGGTGTGAAGCGTGGGATTGATGTTTCTGGCGGGAGGGCTATTCCGCGAAAAGAGCATCGACATGTGGATACGTGGCAAGGTGCGGCTGATGGTCGTCGCACTCCTCGGCCTTGAGATCTCGATAATCGCATTGGCATCGGCCGCATCCGCTGCTTCGACAGGAGAAGCACGGAAGTCGCCGCCACCGGTAACGCGCACGTACGCGATCGAAGGAGGCGTTCACACCGGACACTGGTTCACGACGGCCGACCCCCCGAAGGTGAACCTGAAGCGGGTGAAGACCCGGCAGGCCGCCGTACGCATCTCGCACCACACAGCAGTGGGCCGCCTGAGGAACGCCGGCCTGCGCTGGAAGTCGACGGGCGGCTGCGCCAACCGGCGGCTACGGTACTGCACCTCGCTGGACGCCGTCCGCACGGCCACGATCGCCAAGATCATCGAGCTGAAGCGGGACAGCGGCTGCAAGATCATGGTGACCGGCGGCACCGAGGCGGGCCACATGCCCGGCCGCTACAGCCACGAGCACGGCTACAAGCTGGACATCTCCTTGAGCCCATGCGTCGACCGGCACATCGCCACCAGCCACACCCGCGTGGGCACCCGCAGCGACGGCTCAGCCCTGTACCGCTCCTCAGACGGAACCGTCTTCGCCAAGGAGTCCGACCACTGGGACATCCTGTTCCGCTGACCAGAGCCAGAACCGGGCCCCACAGCCACCACACCGCCACGCCCGAGCCGAGCCCAGCCGAACCGACCGACCCGGACCCATACAGGCCCGGACCCGTACCGGCCCCCCACGCTTGTCAGCGCCGGTACGGCGAACACCCGAACGGCCGAGCCCGGCGCAACGCGCACGACGCCCAGCCACCACACCACGCACGGCACCCGCCACCACACCACGCGCTGACCCGCCCCCCAACGCTTGTCAGCGCCGGTACGGCGAACACCCGGACGGCCGGACCCGGCGCAACGCGCACGGCGCCCAGCCGGAGCCCGCGGGACCCGGTCAAGAGGGCCTTGTGACGGCGGGGACCACGTCCGACGTGAGAAGCGCCCGATGACCGGGGGCAACCCACGCCGGACGGAGGCGGATCCGGCGGCCTCGCCGTAACTTAGAGAGGCTAAAAGCGCCTCGCCGTAACAGAAAAGCTGTAACAGAAGAACTAGAGCTCGGCAGCCACCAGCTCGGCGATTTCGGCGGCGTTGAGAGCCGCCCCCTTGCGCAGGTTGTCGCCGCAGACGAACAGGTCCAGCGTATTGGGGAAGTCGATCGCCTGCCGGACCCGTCCCACATACGTGGGATCCGTGCCGACCACCTCAAGCGGCGTCGGCCACACCCCGTTGGCCGGGTCGTCCACGAGCACCACCGTCGGCGCCGCGGTGAGCACGCGGTGCGCGCCCGCCACCGTCACCTCGCGCTCGAAGCGCGCGTGCACCGCCAGCGAGTGCGTCGTGATCACCGGCACCCGCACGCAGGTCGCGGAGACCTTCAGCGAGGGGATGCCGAGGATCTTGCGGGACTCGTTGCGGAGCTTGAGCTCCTCGGACGCCCAGCCGTCCTCCTTGAGCGAGCCCGCCCACGGCACCACGTTGAACGCGAGCGGCGCCGGGAACGGCGAGTCGGCGGGCAGCTTCTTGTCGAAGACCTGGCGTACGTCACCGGCCACCTGGCCGATGTTGCGGTCTCCGGCCAGCGCCTCGATCTCGTCGTAGAGCCGGGCCGAACCCGCCACTCCCGCACCGGACGCCGCCTGGTAGGACGCGACGACGAGCTCCTGGAGGCCGTACTCGGCGTGCAGGGCGCCCATCGCGGCCATCATCGACAGCGTGGTGCAGTTGGGGGTGGAGATGATGTTGCGCGGCCGCCGGCGGGCGTCGAGGGGGTTCACCTCGGGGACGACGAGCGGGACGTCCGCCTGCATGCGGAACGTGCCGGACTTGTCGATCGCGATCGCGCCGCGCTCGGCCGCGACCGGCACCCACTCGGCCGACACCTCGTCGGGCACGTCGAAGATGGCGATGTCGATGCCGTCGAAGACCTCGGGCGCCAGCGCCTGGACGACGACGTCCTCGCCACGGACCTTCAGCACCTTCCCGGCGCTGCGCGGGGAGGCCACGAGGCGGATCTCGCCCCAGATGTCCGCCCGGTTGGAGACGATGTCGCGCATGACGGTGCCGACCGCACCCGTCGCGCCCACGAGTGCGAGATTAGGCCTGCTCATCTGCCACTTCCTCCGTACACCACTGCTTCCACCTGGTCTGCGTCAAGGTCGAACGCCCGGTGGGCGGCGGCCACGGCCGCGTCCACACCTTCCTGCTCGACGATCACCGAGATGCGGATCTCCGACGTGGAGATCATCTCGATGTTGACCCCCGCGTCGGCGAGGGCCGCGAAGAACGTCGCGGTCACGCCGGGGTGCGAGCGCATGCCCGCGCCGATCAGCGAGACCTTGCCGATCTGGTCATCGAACAGCAGCGACTCGAAGCCGACCTTGTCCTGGATCTTCTTCAGCGACGTCAGCGCCGTCGAGGCGTCCGTCGTGGGAAGCGTGAAGGAGATGTCGGTACGGCCCGTCGCCGCGGCCGAGACGTTCTGCACGATCATGTCGATGTTGATCTCGGCGTCGGCCAGGGTTTTGAAGATGTGGGCAGCCTCGCCGACCTTGTCGGGAACCCCGACAACGGTGATCTTGGCCTCGCTCCGGTCGTGCGCGACGCCGGAGATGATCGGCTGCTCCATCTCGGTTCCTTCACTCGCTTCGTTCGGGGTGTAAGGGTCGGACACGACCCACGTGCCTTCCTTGGTGCTGAAAGAGCTGCGTACGTGGATCGGCAGGTTGAAGCGGCGAGCATACTCGACACACCGGAGGTGCAGAATCTTCGCGCCGCACGCCGCCATCTCCATCATCTCCTCGTAGGAGATCTTGGGGATCTTTCTGGCTGCGGGCACGATCCTGGGGTCGGCGGTGAAGATGCCGTCGACGTCGGTGTAGATCTCGCAGACGTCGGCCTCCAGGGAGGCCGCCAGCGCCACCGCGGTGGTGTCGGAGCCGCCCCTGCCGAGGGTGGTGATGTCCTTGGTGTCCTGCGAGACGCCCTGGAACCCGGCCACGATCGCGATGCGGCCGTGGTCGAGCGCCTCACGGATACGGCCCGGCGTCACGTCGATGATGCGCGCGTTGCCATGGGAGGAGGTGGTGATCACACCCGCCTGCGATCCGGTGAACGAACGCGCCTCATGGCCCAGGTTGGCGATCGCCATCGCCAGCAAGGCCATCGAGATGCGCTCGCCCGAGGTCAGCAGCATGTCGAGCTCACGGCCCGGCGGCAGCGGCGACACCTGCTCGGCCAGGTCGAGCAGCTCATCCGTCGTGTCGCCCATGGCAGAAACGATCACGACCACGTCGTTGCCGGCTTTTTTCGTCGCGACGATCCGCTGCGCGACCCGCTTGATGCAGGACGCGTCGGCGACGGACGAACCACCGTACTTTTGCACAACGAGCGCCACGAGAGTCTCCCGGTCTGGACTGTGAGCTGCCAGTCTACCGACGAGCCTCCGTGACACCGCTGGGCCGGACCACTATGTGGACAGGGCCTCTTCAGCCACGTCCAGCCGCGTGTGCGCGGCGAGCGCCTGAAGTGCGCGCATGGCCGCGCCCGCGTGGTTGCCCCAGGTGTTGAAGTACGAGTACTGCCACCACCACAGCGCCTCGTGCGGACGGCCCGCCTCGAAGTGCCGCAGCCCGTGGATCAGGTCGGCCGCGACGGCGGTCAGGTCGTCCGAGAGCCGGTACGGCGTGACCGCCGTGTCCTTGTAAGGGTCGAAGACCTCGGCGTAGTCGTCGACCGCGCCCAGCAGCTCGGCCAGCGCCGTACGCACGCCGTCGATGTCCGGATCCTCGCTCAGCGGCGGCTCCCAGTTGCCGGCCAGGATCACGTCCTGGCTGGCGCCCAGTTTCGCGCCCGCGAGGCTCACCTGCGCCACCTCGACCAGCAGCAACGACCAGATGCCGTCGCCGCCCTCGCCGCCCGCGACCCTGGTCAGGCCGTCGACGTAGTTCTGTGCGTGTCCAGCGATCTCATCAGCGAGAGCGCTCCACTGGTCAGACATCCAGCAGCCTCCGTCCTTCGAACGCGCGGCCCAAGGTGACCTCGTCGGCGTACTCGAGATCACCGCCCACAGGCAGACCGCTGGCCAGTCGTGTCACCTTGATGCCCATCGGCTTGACCAGACGGGCGAGGTAGGTCGCCGTCGCCTCCCCCTCGAGGTTGGGGTCGGTGGCGAGGATGAGCTCGGTCACCCGGCCGTCGGCCAGGCGGGTCATGAGCTCACGGATGCGCAGATCGTCGGGGCCCACCCCGTCGATCGGGCTGATCGCGCCGCCCAGCACGTGGTAGGTGCCGCGGAACTCGCGCGTCTTCTCGATCGCGACGACGTCCTTGGACTCCTCCACCACGCAGATCACGTGGGTGTCCCGGCGGGGATCACGGCAGATACGGCACTCTTCCTCGGCGGCGACGTTGCCGCACGTACCGCAGAAGCGCACCTTCTCCTTGACCTCGAGCAAGGCGTGCGCCAGCCGCTTCACGTCTGCGGGATCGGCCGCGAGCAGGTGGAAGGCGATCCGCTGCGCGCTTTTGGGACCGACGCCGGGCAGCAGCCCGAGTTCGTCGATCAGGTTCTGGACGACCCCTTCGTACATGGCCTAGAACCCCGGCAACTGTCCGAGACCGCCGCCGCCCAGTCCCTGGGCCAGCGGGCCGAGCTTCTCCTGCTGCAGCTCGTCGGCCGCGCGGAAGGCGTCTCGGACGGCGGCGATCACCAGGTCCGCGATCGTGTCGGCGGTGTCCTGCGCGTCGCCGGCGTCGATGACGCTCGGGTCGATCTTCAGCTCGAGCAGCTCACGTGCCCCGTTGACCACGGCGGTGACCATGCCGCCACCCGCCGAGCCCTCGACCTGCGCGTCGTTGAGCTCCTGTTGGGCGCTCGCGAGCTGCTGCTGCATGAGCTGTGCCTGCTCCAGCAGCTGCTGCAGGTTGACATCCCCTGGATTCACCTTCGTGCGCTCCTCATGGCTCCGCGTCGTTGACTGCCACGAGCCTACGGTGTTTGGGCGCAGTCCCGCACTGCGGAGAGCAGGTGTTTCCGTTTGATGGCCGGGTCCCGGCCCCCCTCCAGCGTCCGGGACCCGGCCAGCACGCCGGCCGGAGCGGCCGCACCACGCCGACGTTTCAGTGGAGGACGCTAGCGGCGGCAACGTTGCACACAGGTTGCGATCGTTCAATCACCCTGTGCAATCCCCTGAACGGCTTGCGCTGGGAACCCTTGACCGCGAGGGTGATTCATAGGGGTTGACTACTTGGAGTGGCCGATGAGTTACGCCAGTCTCGATGCGTACTCCCGCAAACTGCGCGGGGCCCATGAAGCCGCATGGACGGGCGCCACCTTGCCGGAGGGCGCTCCACGCCGGCTGATCTCGGCGTCATGGGAGCGATCCATCGAAGCCGGCGTCGATCCGGAGAACGCCGCCGCGCCGCTCGTCTACGACGTGTCCCGCATCAACGACGTGCGCGAGTCGCACCCGCTGCAGCCGCTGCTGCCGCTCCTGGCCGGCACGCTCACCACCATGGCCGACGCGAGCGGGCACGTCGCCATCATCACCGACGGTGATGGCAACATCCTGTGGCGCGATGGCAACCGCACGATGATGCGCCGCGCCGACCGCGTCGGCCTCGCCGACGGGCACAAATGGTCAGAGGGCAGCGTGGGCACCAACGGCATCGGCACCGCCCTCGCCGACCGCACGCCCGTGCACGTCTACTCGGAAGAGCACCTGATGCGGGTCCTGCACGTCTGGTCGTGCAGCGCCGCCCCGATCGTCGACCCCGACACCGACGAGGTGCTCGGCATCGTCGACATCAGCGGCACCGCCCCCAGCCTCCACCCCGCCACCGTCGCCCTGGTGACCGCCACGGCGAAGCTCGCCGAGTCACAGCTCACCGTCCGCATGTACGAGCGCGACGAGCGCCTGCGCCGCCGCTTCGACGGGCTGCGCGACCACGCCGGCATCCTGGTCACCGCCACCGGCCGCGTCATCGCCGGCGATCCTGGTGGGCTGCTCGGCGAGCGCATCGCCCGGCCCGCCGCCGGTGGCCGCTACGTCCTTCCCGGCGGGCGCGCCGTACTCCTGGAGCCCTTCCACGACGGCTACCTCCTGCGCGTCACCACGGAGAGCGCGCCGCCCACGCTCCAGCTCACCTTCCTCGGCGAGGGTCAGCCCACCGCCCGCCTCGGCGGGCGGCACCTCGCGCTGTCCCTGCGCCACGCCGAGATCCTCGCCCTGCTCGCGCTTCACCCCCGCGGCCTGACAGCCGAACAACTCTGCTTCTACCTGTACGGCGACGCCGGCAACCCGGTCACCATCCGCGCCGAGATCCACCGGCTCCGCTCCCAGCTCGGGGACACCGTCGGCGCGAAGCCGTACCGGCTGACCTCCCCCGTCGAAGCCGATTTCGTCGAGCTGCGCAGCCTCCTGGCCGCCGGCGACCCCTCAGCCGTCGCCCGCGCCTACCCGGGCCCGCTGCTGCCCCGCTCGGAGTCCCCCGAACTGCGCAGAGCCCGGGACGAGCTCGAAGTCCAGGTACGCGCGAGCCTGCTCCGCAGCGGCTCACCGGAAGACCTGTGGATCTACGCGCAGACCGCGAACGGGCGCGACGACATGCAGATCCTGGAACGGCTCAGCACCACCCTGCCCACCACCGACCCCCGGGCGATCACCGCGCGGATCCGCCTGCGCTCGCCCTGACCGGTTACGTGTGGTCGATCTCGCCGATGACCTGGGCGCCGAGTTCGCGTTGGAGCAGGGCCATGCCGCCCACGGCGTCGAGGTCGGCGTCGGCGTCGTTGAGCGGGTCCACCTCGTCGGAGTCGGCGCTCTTGCTCCGGCTCGGCACCGCGTCCGGCCAGGCGGAGGCGCCGCCCTGGCGGGGCTTGGGGGCCCGCGGGCCCGACTGGGCCGCCGCCTGAGCGGCCGAACGGGCCGCCGCCATGCCGCCGCCGGTCTTCACCGCGGCCGCCTGGCCGGGATCGGGCATCGGCGGCGAACCCGGGCTCATGTCGTCGGGCGCGTCGGGCCACGACTCGTCCGTGGTCGCCCTCGCCGAGCCGGCGGCGTCCTCGGCCGCCGGGGCATGTGCCTGGGGCGGGTTGTCAGGCGCGGTGGGGCCCGGCTGGCTCGGTGCGCTCTGGTCGGGGGACGGCTGGGGCTGGGGCTGGGGCTGGGGGCTGGTCTGGTTGCCAGGGTTGCCCTGCTGGGTGACAGGAGGGCTCGGCGCGTCGCCGCCCTGCGGACTGGGATTGCCGCCCTGCTGACCCGGGTTGCCGCCCTGCGGACCGGGGTTGCCGCTCTGCTGACTCGGGTTGCCGCTCTGCGGGCCGGGGCGTCCGCCTTGGGGGGCGCCACCGCGACCGCCGGGGGCCGGTGAGCCGCCGACCACCGCTTCCACCCGCCACTTGCCACCGAGGACATCGCCCAAGGCGCTGGCGACGACGGCGTCCTTGCCACCGCCGGTGAAGTTCTTCATCGCGCCGACCTGGGCGAAGCCGAGCGTGACAATGTTGCCCTCGACGCCCACGACCTGCGCGTTGGTGCTGACGTTCGCCCAGACGACGATGCTCCGCTGCTTCAGCGCCGCCAGTACGGCAGGCCACTGCGACAGAATCGCCCCAGGCCCACCGGCCACCGCTTGCCCAGTAGCCATGCCACCGGCGTCCGCGACAGCCGACCCGCCGTCGGTCGCACCGGCGCTACCACCGGCCGTGCCATCACCCGCATGCCCCCCGGCCGACCCGCCAGGCGTTCCCGCCGGACTGCCGGACGCTCCCGTGGAATCACCGGACACGACCGCCGCACCACCGGACACGACCGCCGAGCCACCGGGCATGCCCGTGCCACCGGCGCCGGGCCGCACCGCGTCAGGCCAATCGCCGCCCGCCACACCCGCGCTCGCGCCGCCCGGATTGCCTTGGGCCGCCTGAGCCGCGCCATGACCCACGGCGGCCGCGCCACCCGCCCCAACCCCACCGGAGACCGCTCCAGCGCTGCCGGAGGCACCCGGGTGACCGGAGGCGCCTGCCGTACCGGAGGAAGGGGGGGTGCGAGCGGCCATCTGGGCGACCACGCCGCCGCGCTCCAGGCGCTCCAGGCGGGCCAGCAGCGCTTCCTCGCCCGCCGCCGCGCCCGGCAGCAGCACGCGCGCGCACATGAGCTCCAGCAGCAACCTCGGCGACGTGGCGCCGCGCATCTCGGTGAGGCCCGCGTTGAAGACCTCGGCGGCGCGGGTGAGCTCGGCCGGGCCCATGGAGGCTGCCTGGAGCACCAGGCGCTCGAGTTCGTCGGCGGGGCGGTCGAGCAGGCCGCTGGACGCGGCTTCTGGAACGTTGGCGAGGATGACCAGGTCGCGGAAACGTTCGAGGAGGTCGGCGGCGAAGCGGCGCGGGTCGTGGCCGCCCTCGATGACGCGGTTGACCGCGCCGAAGACCTTGGCCCCGTCGCGTTCGGCGAAGGCGCCGATGACCTCGTCGAGCAGGTCGCCGTCGGTGTAGCCGAGCAGGGAGACGGCCTTGGCGTAGGTGACGCCGTCGTCCTCGGCGCCCGAGAGCAACTGGTCGAGGATGGACAGCGAGTCACGCGCCGAACCCGCGCCCGCGCGCACGACGAGCGGCAGCGCGGTGGGCTCGAAGGGGACGTTCTCGGAGCTGAGGATCTCCTCCAGCAGCGCCCGGAGCGTCGCGGGCGGCATCAGCCGGAAGGGATAGTGGTGGGTACGCGACTTGATCGTGCCGATGACCTTTTCCGGCTCGGTCGTCGCGAAAATGAACTTCAGGTGCGGCGGCGGCTCTTCGACGAGTTTCAGCAGCGCGTTGAAACCCTCGCGGGTCACCATGTGCGCCTCGTCGATGATGTAGATCTTGTAACGCGCGGACACGGGGGCGAAGAACGCCCTCTCCCGCAGGTCGCGCGCGTCGTCCACGCCTCCGTGGGAGGCGGCGTCGATCTCGATCACGTCGAGGTGGCCGGGCCCGGTGGCGGACAGCGCCACGCACGACTCGCATTCACCGCAGGGGTCGGGAGTCGGGCCCTTCTCGCAGTTGAGGCTTCTCGCCAGGATTCGGGCACTGGAGGTCTTGCCGCACCCGCGCGGCCCGCTGAACAGGTACGCGTGGTTGATCCGGCCCATGCGCAGCGCCTGGCGCAACGGCTCCGTGACGTGATCCTGCCCCTTGACCTCCGCGAAGGTCCCGGGGCGGTACTTGCGGTAAAGCGCAAGGCTCATGCGACCATCCCGCCTGCAGGGGGCTCCCAACGAAGAGACCCCCCGCACACCCGCCAGAGCCCGCTTATCCTTGCTGCCTTCCGGCCCTGGGGAGGTTCACAGGATGACGCCGCGCGAGGGGTCCTTGGACAGTCTAGCCACAACCGGCAGTGCTTGTTGCAGCGAAATCGTGGTCTCCAGAGCGCCGGGAGTCCGGTAAGCTCATCCGCGGAGGATTCGCCTAGTGGCCGAGGGCGCACGCTTGGAAAGCGTGTATAGGGCAACCTATCAGGGGTTCAAATCCCCTATCCTCCGCTCAGCCTGGAGAGGTTGTGCCGTGATCGGCGGCACAACCTCTTTTTGCTTTCGGGCGGATGTTCAGATCTGGTTGATGCGGACCATGTTGCCCGCCGGGTCGCGGAAGGCGCAGTCGCGCAGGCCGTACGGCTGGTCGGCCGGTTCCTGGACGACGTCGGCCCCGGCGGCCTGGACGCGCTCGAAGGTGGCGGCCAGGTCGGAGGTGGCCAGGACGATGCCCGCGTAGCTGCCCTTGGCCATCAGTTCGGCGATCGTGCGGCGCTCGTCGTCGCTGAGGCCCGGGTCGCTGCCTGGCGGTTCGAGGACGATCGACGTCTCCGGCTGGCCCGGCGGCCCGACCGTGATCCAGCGCATGCCCTCGTAGCCCACGTCCTTGCGTACCTCGAAGCCCAGCGCGTCGCGGTAGAAGGCGAGCGACTTCTCAGGGTCGTCGGCGGGCAGGAATGTCAGGTGAATCGTGAGGTTCATGCACCTCACGGTAGGTCGGCACGCGCGGCGGCCGCTTCTCGATTCCTGATCGGTCGCATGATCCGCTTGGCGACGCACGCGGGGATGCCCTCGGCGTCCTTGGCGGCCAGGCGGCGGTAGGTGCTCGGCGACATGCCCACCAGTTCGGAGAACCGGGTGCTGAACGTGCCCAGCGACGAACAACCCACTGCGAAGCAGACCTCGGTGACGGACAGGTCGCCGCGCCGCAGCAGGGTCATGGCTCGTTCGATGCGCCGGGTCATCAGGTAGCTGTAGGGCGATTCGCCGTAGACGGCGCGGAACTCCCTGCTGAGGTGCCCGGCCGAGATGTGCGCGCCGCGCGCCAGCGCCTGTACGTCCAGGGGCTGCGCGTAGTCGCGGTCGATCCGGTCACGTACGCGGCGCAGCAGGACGAGCTCGCGCAGGCGCGGGTCGGATCTGCCGGTCACGGCTACCAGCCTGCCCTGCGGACCGGCGCGCTGTCCACGCGATCCCCTTTGCGTGGGAGTGGTCTCCCCCGTCCGGGGGAGGGATCGCGCGGCCCGCCTGCCTACGTTCGGGGGCATGGCGATGATGCGCTGGCCGGCGTACACGATGACCGTGTTGTTTCTCGGGTACGGCGCCGGCAAGGCGGTGTTCGCGGCCCAGGGGAAGCTGGGGTTCCCCGGTGGGCCGGTGGTGCCCGCCGAGGAGTACGCGCGCTATGCCCGTGACGTGATGAACGTCTCCATGGCGCAGTGGTTCGCCGCCGCCAACGGGCTGATCGGTGCGGCGCTCTTCATGGCCACGGTGACCAGGGTGGGGCGCCGGGTGCCGCGGCCGCTGATGCTGGCGGTGCTCGGGGTCGCGTTCCTCGGCGTCGGGGCGGGCATGGTGGTCATGATCGCGGACGGATTCCTCGGGCTGGGCGTGGGCTGGCAGTGGTACCACGGCGTGCTCGGGATCGTGGTGCTCGGCCTGATGGCCGCGACGGTCTGGTCCTACGCGCGGGCGACCCGGCGCGCAGGACCGGCCGGCTAGACGTCCTCCGGCGCCAGGAAGCTCGGGGCGCCGGAGTCGCGCGCGGAGGCCGCGGCGGACAGACGGGCGAAGGCGTGCGGACGGAGCAGTTCGGCGGCGGTTTCCATGGGGAAGAAGCCGTAGTCGTCGAGTTCCTCGGCCTGCAGGGTGATCGGGGTGCCGGGGTCGAGGGTGCCGCAGTCGAACATGAAGTGCACCGACGGCAGCGGGCAGGTGTCCAGGGGCATGAGCCACTGGGTCACCAGCAGGCTGCCGGGCGTGGTGGTGAGGCCGAGTTCCTCCGCCACCTCACGGGCACAGGCCTGCGAGGGGTGCTCGCCCTCGTCGATCAGGCCTCCGGCGAAGTTCCAGTGGTCGCGGTAGTTGGGCTTGACCAGGAGTACGCGCCCCCGAGGGTCCGTGATGTAGGCCGCGGCGGCGGCGACGAGCTTGTTCACCGACATCCAGAAGTCATCCACGCGATCACCCTAGGCCTCAGGCGACGACCGCCTTGGTGCGGTCGGTGGCCATGTGGACGGCCATGGCGCCGAGGACGGTGCCGGTCACGTACCGCTGGATGCGCACCCAGCGCGGGTGCGTCGCGAGGAATGCCGCCAGCGCCCCCGCCGACAGCGCGATCAGCGCGTTGACCAGCGTGCCGATGAAGATCTGCACGGACCCCAGCGCGAGGCTCTGCAGGAGCACATGTCCCATCGACGGGTCGATGAACTGCGGCAGCAGCGAAAGATACAGGATCGCGATCTTCGGATTGAGCAGGCAGGTGAGCAGACCCATGGCGAAGAGCCTGCGCGGCCGCTCGACGGGCAGCTCACGGGCCTCGAACGCGGAGGCGCCGCCGGGCTTGATGGTGTTCCAGGCCAGCCACAGCAGGTACGCCGCGCCGGCCAGCTTCAACGCCGTATAGGCGGCGGGCACGTAGGCGAACAGAGCGGTCAGACCCAAACACGTCGCCGTCAGATAGACGGTGAAGCCGAGCGCCACGCCCGTGAGAGAGATCAGACCGGCGCGCCGGCCTTGGGTGATCGACCGCGAGACCAGGTAGATCATGTTCGGGCCGGGCGTCAGCACCATGCCCAGCGAAACCAGTGCAATTCCCACCAAACCAGCTGTCACCCCACAAGGGTAACCTGGTGCCAGAAATGGCTGATTACGGAGCGTATTCGGGCTGCTACCCGGGAAGTCGTCTCACATGCAGTTCGACGATGACGCGAAGCTCGACCCGTCCGAGATCGAGGACGTACGAGCGACCGGCCCGAAGCAGGGCGGCGGCGGAGGGATGCTGCCGGCCGGATGCGCGTCGCTGCCGATCAGCGGCAAGGGCGGCGGCTGCCTGCTGATCATCCTGGCGGTGGCGGCGCTGTTCGTGTTCAAGATCGTCCCGTCCCCGTTCACCGGCGACCAGCAGCAACCGCAGGGAGGCGGGCAGGCGCCGCCCGCGCCGGCCGCCACGCCCAGCGGGAACCTGGCCGAGCGCTGCAAGACCGGCGCCGACGCCGACCAGTCCGAGGACTGCCGCATCGTCGGCATCGTCAACAGCATCCAGACGTACTGGAAGCAGGCCTTCGCCGCGCGCGGCGGCGGCGCCTACACCCCGGCCAAGACGGTGCTCTTCTCCCGGGCCGTCAACACCGCCTGCGGCGCGGCCGACTCCGCGGTGGGCCCCTTCTACTGCCCCCGCGACCGCAAGGTCTACCTCGACCTCACGTTCTTCAACACCCTCCAGCGCGACTACGGCGCCGAAGGCGGGCCTTTCGCCCAGGCCTACGTCATCGCCCACGAGTACGGTCACCACGTCCAGAACCTCCTGGGCACCATGAACCGGGTCGGCAACAGCCGCCAGGGCGCGAGCAGCGGAGCCGTACGCCTGGAACTGCAGGCCGACTGCTACGCCGGGGTCTGGGCGAACAACGCCGTCAAGACCGGCTTCTACAGCCAGCCGTTCACCCAGGCCGACATCGACCAGGCCCTCAGCGCGGCCGCCGCGGTCGGCGACGACAGCATCCAGCGCAAGGTCCAGGGCCGGGTGACGCCCGACGCGTTCACCCACGGCACCTCACAGCAGCGCGAGAAGTGGTTCACGGTCGGCTACCAGAGCGGTGACCCCAAGCGTTGCGACACGTTCACCGGAGCGATCTGAGGGCTTTCCCCGGCGGCCACACCGCCGGTGTTCGCGGCGAATGCGACGCGCGCCGACCTGGGCCGACGGCGGTGGAGAGCGCAAGAAATCGGATTCTCTCCTAAAATCAATGGGTGATCTTTAAGTTGGTCGGCGACGGACGTCCTTATCCCGAACATGGTCTGACGCACCGCGAGTGGGCGCAGATACCACCGCGGCAGGTCCGGCTCGACTCGCTGGTCACCACCAAAGCCATGCTCGACCTGCACTCGCTGCTGGCCGCCGACTCGACGTTCTACGGCGACCTGTTCCCGCACGTGGTCCAGTGGCAGGGCGAGCTCTACCTGGAGGACGGCCTGCACAGGGCGCTGCGCGCCGCGCTGCACCAGCGGTCCATCCTGCACGCCAGGGTCCTCGAACTGCCCCCGAGCTGACGCTCAGCGACGGTAGTACGGCTTCGCCTTGACGCTCGCGTAGCGCTGCCAGAGGCCGCCGTTGTCCTGGAAGTCGTACCAGGCGTCCTCAAGGCGGTCGTCCACGACGTTGCAGGTGCTGGTGCGGGAGTGGCCGCGCTTGATCGGGCCCACGTAGATGGTGCCCTTGCCGACGTACCGGCCGTTGATGTGCAGGCGGCAGGTCCCGCCCACCCAGGCGATGTTGCGACGGCTGTTGTTGACGACCTTGATGCGGATCGCGCAGGCCGATTCGCACCATCCGAAACTGAGCTTCAGCCGCACCGGCGCGGCCGCCGCCTGGGCCGGTGCCGCGACGAGCGTCCCGGCCAGGGCCAGGCCGGAGACGAGCGCGATCAGACGTTTCACGAAAAACCCCCGGTAAAGAAACAGTCAAGTCGGGCCATGATCACACGTCATCGCGGACGGTCACAAGAAACGTGAAGAGGCGACCCGTACGGGCCGCTCACCGCCGCGGCCACCTTCCGTGGCTCGCCTACCGTTCGCCGATGCGATCGACAACGCCGACCACATCGGAGAGGGCGATGGTGCCGCCACCGGGAGCACCCTTGTTCTGGTGCGTACGAGAGTCCAGACAGGAATCCCGGTTATCGCACATGATCCACAATCGTCCGCTGCCGACGCTCGCGCTAAAGGAGAAGTCCGCGGTATCTCCCACTGCGTATGGCTCGTCGAGCGGCTTTCCATCCACCTGGATTTTGCCCGAACTGGTGCAGCACTCCACGGAGGTTCCGGGCGTTCCAATGATGCGGGAGACCGCGGTGACCTCGCCGTCTTCCGGGTTCTCGCGCCAGGCCGGCGGCTCGCGATAGACGATGATATCGCCGATCTTCGGCACGTAATCGTCGCCGACCAAGCTGGCGGAGAAGCGTTCACCATCCTTGATGGTCGGTTCCATCGAGATGCTGGCGGCCGTATAGCTCTTCGAACCCAGCACCCTGTCAACAACCCCGCACCCCGATGTTGCCCACGCAACCATCAGGGCAGCGCCGATTAACTTCCCCAATGCCCGCATAACAGCAATTGTTCCTGAAGAGTCAGGCCGACGTGTTCATTTTCGATCATTTACCCGCCGGCTCCTTGTGCTTCCCCCGACGTCCACCCCTCCCCGCCGGCGTTTGTGCGGTGATCGAGGGCCCGGACCAGCCGTTCCATCGGCCTCGTCGCACGGATGCCGAATCCCTCTTGGCCACGATCTGGTCGTTCTTCCGTGGGAGCCACCGGCCTCCGCGCGGCCCCTGGTGTGACCGTTTCCTGGAGACACAAAGAGCCGCCGACCTGTACACACAGGTCAACGGCTCTTTTGGTGCGGTGGTGGTGGGATTTGAACCCGGTACGGACAACGCTTTGGCCTGCTTGAACGGCACGTTAGCTGGTCAAGGCCGAACAGATCAAGACAAAACGAGACGCCACAAGACCGCGCAAGACGGGCGGTGTGTCCATTTGGACACACCGATGATCTTGGAATGGGTTCCGCCCTACCGGCGCCGGGTGGCGGCGGCGTAGAGGTCGCGCAGATACCAGCGGTGCCAGTCCCGTGAGACCGCAACCGTCACGCGCCCGTCGGGATCCTCCGCGACGTCGCGAGCCTGGGCGAGGTGTACTTCGGCCCATCGTAAGGCCGCTCGTTCACAGCGGCAGTTGGAGGGCCGGCGGTCCAGTGCGAGCCGGCGCAGGGTGGCGAGCTGTCGCTCTGGCGGCATATCGGTCTGTTCTGTGCAGAGACTGCGCAGATTTGCACAATTCATGCACTTTTTGTTGGAGCGCCAGCTAGGACCGCGCTCGGTCACGACGCGAACCGGATTTTCTGCATTGCCTGGCGCGCCGCCTGAAAGGGTGGCGCCGGCACGGGGAGATCAAATTCCCGCCAGACCTCGTCGTAGTCCTCGGGGCCGGCCGTCAGATGCAACGCTCCAAGCGCGGCAACCGTCCGGTCGTACCCGTCGGGGGTCAAGATGGCCATACACCTGCCCTGACGCGCGTACATTGGGCCAGTGACCCCGGGCGGCGCAAGCGCGACCCGGACGCGTAGCGGACTGGGGGACCCCGCTTCCATCTCTGCCATCGACACCTGCCATAACGGTCGATTGGTGATGATCGTTAGAAATGGGAGCATAGGGACAGCTGTCAAGATTGGGCAAACCTGAATGTCGGTGTTTTGATCACAATTGGGTGACCGAAACGCTCAATCCTGCATTATTTCGCAGGGACGTCTGGTAGATCGGCGCCCATCTCTCTGAGCATCGCCCACAGGACCTGGCGGGACATCCGGATGGCGTCCTCACGCCTCTCCGGCGGGGTCGCTTCGATCGCCTTCTGCACCTCCAAGGCGAACATCTCGAACGGTTGACCGAGCACCTCCTGCAGGATCACCGTCTCCCCCTCGTTGGTGACGAACTCGTACCGACGCGAGTGCCCGTCACTGGCTTCGGCTATAGGAGTGAGTAGCGAGCCCTCGCCCAGGGGAATCGCCGCAGGCTGCCCGCCGGCCAGCACGGCCTGAACCGAGCCGAACTGCCATCGATAGGCGCTCTCGATCGCCAGCAAGGTGGCGGCGGAGTAGTTGGCGCGTCGACCGGACTCAAGATCACTAATGATCTTGTAGTCCAAGCCGGTTTCCTCGGCGAAGTGCTTTCGGTTGCGATAGTCGCGACCCAGGGAACGCCGCCGGGCAACCAGCAGGTCGCCCAGCCGCATCCAGGCCGCCTGCGTGTGCTGCATGACCAACTCCCAGTTGTATCCACAGCCCTACCTGAGTGCACAGGTTCGGTCGCCCTGATCTTCATAGGGCACGTAAGGGCATGTCAATTCCTAAATCGGTAACAGTACCCACCAGGTCAGGAAGCTCCCAATCGCCAACACACTGTTGGAGTCCATGACCTACTCGAACAGGTGTACCGGTCACTGTTCCCGAAATAGGTAACTGTGCCCTATATTCACCTCATGTCTCGCGCTCGCACCGTTCCGCACAACGGCCCAGCCATTCGCAGCTTCCGCACTCTCCGCGGCCTCACCTCAGCGACCCTGGCCGAGCGGGTCGGCATCTCCGTTTCCCACCTGAGCCGCGTCGAGCACGAGCGCAAGCCCGTCGTGAGCGTGGGCCTCGCCGAGCGCATCGCCAACACCCTGTCCATCGAGGTAGCGGCCATCTTGCGAACGCCGATCTCACCCGGTGGCGGTAGCGAGTGATGGCGATCTCGGCGTCAGCGCGGCGGGCACACCGGACCATTCCTGACCCAGAGGTCCAGCCTCGCATGACCGTTCCCGAAGCGGGCCGAGCTCTTGGCCTGTCCCGCGCTGCGGCGTACGCAGCGGTCCACCGTGGCGAGATCCCGATCCTGCCGCGCGGTACCAGTACCCGAATTTGGGTCTCCACGGCAGCACTCAGAGAGCTGCTCGGACTCTCCTGAGGCCGTCAACGACGGCAACGACAAAGCCCCTGCGACTCCCGCTGGCACGGGCGCAGGGGCTCGACCCTCGAAAGGACCGTTGGTTGCATGTCCATTCTGTCTCACCCCGAGGCACGTCCGCTTCCACCTCGGGACTTGATCGTCTCGTACCTCGACATCATCCGGGGCGAGTCCATCCGCGAGCTGCTCGCCGCTCAGAAGCCGCTTTCGGGAGGCCCCGCATGAGCCTGTCCTTGTTCACACCCAGAGCCAAGGTTCTCCTAGTGCGCTGGACCAACGGGTGTCCACCACCAGTCGACGGATGCAGGTGGTGCGGGCATCGCGAGAGCGGCCACGAGCTGGCGTTGTTGCATGGGCGCGCCCGCGCACACCCATTCGAGCAGCCGACCCCGCACCAGCAGCAGGCGCGTGTGGAGACTCGGGATCGGAGCCTGCGGTGATTCGTCTGGAGCCAGCAGGCCTATCGATCCTCATGGCCGCAGCGGGCGTCTTCGGCATTCTGGTCGGCACTGCCGTGGGAATGTCGGCAGGGAGGGCGTATGAGACGGCCGAGCGCGCCGTTGGCGAGCAGCTGGCAGCGCTGCTGCGGCTGCCCAAGCTCCGGCTGGTTCGGGATCTGGCGGCCGCGCAGCAACAGGTGGTCCGCCTGCAGAAGGATGTCGGCCAGCTGACCGGCTTGGCCAAAACTCTCGGCGGCGACCTCGGCATCGCCCACTTCGAGCTCTACGAGGGGAACGCTGCGAATGAAGAGCTGGGGCGCCTACTGGCTTCCAGCCAGAATGCGACCGCTCTCGCCAACGAGCGACTGGAGCTCCTATTCACAGGCGTGCTCGCGCTGGCGGAATCCTGGGATCGGCTGCCACCCGTCGGCTACTACGGGATAGCGGCCTCCGAGATGCGCGCCCTACTGCAGCAGCTCGGATTCGACCCCAACGGCGACGTCGAGAACTCCGAGCGTGTGGAGGTGTCGCGATGGCCTGGGGTGTAGCCGAGGTGCTGGCCGAGTTGTCCGGGGCGCGCGACGGCCTGGCGGCGCACGCATCGGTGTGTCCGCTCCCGCTGGCGCAACGCTGTCCGCGTTGCCTGCTGCACGTGCTGGCCGTCCTGGGCAATGCACCATCGATCGGTGAGCCGGAGCTGACCGTGGTGGTCTACGGCACACCCGGCCCGCAGGGTAGCAAGAAGGCCCACGCGATCTACCGGGGCCGCGGGAGCGAGCGGGCGTTCACCGGCAAGGTGGCTCTGGCTGAGAGCTCGGCCAAGGTCAAGCCCTGGCGCGCGTGCGTAGACGCCGCCGCCCGTCGGGCCGCGGCCGCCGCGGCGGCCGCGCGAGGCCTGCCCGACTGGCAGCCGCTCGACGGCCCGCTGGTCGCGCAGTTCGTGTTCAGCTTGCCGCGCGGCAGCAGCGTCAAGCGGAGCCACCACACCGTCTACCCGGATCTGTCCAAGCTGATCCGCTCTACCGAGGACGCCTTCACCACCGCGAAGATCTGGGCTGACGACGCGCGTCTGGTCGGCTACTACGAGCCGCGCAAGCTGTACGCCGGCGACGTCGGCGCGCTCGATCAACCGGGCGCGGTCATTCGAGTCTGGCGGGTGCCCTGATGGACGCCTCGACCCGCGTAGCAGCGGCCGACACCCACGGCCGTACCCAGCGCGTCGGCGGCTCGGCACCCGTTGTCGGAGAGCAGTCCCGCGGCGGCTCCCTGACCTATGTCCCGTACCGCGCCGAAGCCGAGGAGGCGCTGTGGCAGGCCGAACTCGCCGACGCCGGGTGGTTCGTTCGCCGCCTGGCCAACCAGCACGGCTGCAGTCGCCGCACCGATAGTGATCCCCCGTGCCTACACCCCGAGCATGCCAAAGACCTGCAGGCCTGCCGCCTGGCGCTCATCGTGCTCGGCGTCGTGCCCGATGACCAGGTGCTGCCACGCACCGCGATGGGCGACGTCAGCGCCCGCGCCCACACCGGCCGATGCCCCGAATGCGGTTACGTGATAGCTGTCCGCCTCGACGGCATGCTCACCGCGCACAAGGTGCGCGACTCCCCCAGCTCAATCGATCGCTGCCCCGGCGGCGGCAACCCTCCGGAGGTCACCGGCTGATGCCTGCGTCCAAGCTCGACAGCAAGCTCCTCAAGCGCCTTGAGGAGGTCCTGCAGCCCTACACCGCCACCCTGTTCACTCGGCTCGGGACGTCGGTGGTCGGCATCGTGGAGATCACCTCGGTGGAGCGCACAGAGCCCTACGACGAAGAGGAACGCGCCCCCACCGTCAAGCTGCGCCTGACTGGCCTGGAGATCGCCACCCCCGAGCAGGAAGACGCTCTTCGCCGCGGTCAGCGCGCCATGTATCAGCTGCGCACCGCCCGCGACACGCTCGACGCGCTGCCCGACAGCGAGCACGCCCTGCGCCAGCTCAACCTCCTTGATCAACGTCTGACCCGAAGCGAGGTCTGATGCCCGCAGCCACCCGCGAACAGCTCCGGCTCACCGTGCTCGAAGCGCTGCGCGCCGCCGGCGCCGACCACGAGCGCGTCGATACCGCGCTGTGGGACTGTGACCTCGAAATCGTCCCCCGGCTGATCGGTGACGAGCGGCACTGGCGCCTGATCGTCGACGGCCGCGATCAACCGCGGCTCCTGGACGCCGATGAGCTGCTGCGCGAGTTCGCCTTCACCCTGATCAGCCGCCCGTGCGCGTCGGTCATCGTGCGCCCGGCGGACGCCGAGGAGGTCAACGCCTTCCTCTTCCTCGGCTCGCCTGGGCTGGCCGGCGTCGACGAACGACGCCAACGCGTCGAGGCGCTGGTCGGCCAGGAACTCGTCGAGGCCCTGGATGCAGCTCTCAGTCAGCCGCCCGCCGGCGGAGTTGCCGCGTGAGCCTGACCGCGTTGATCGACCGCATCCGCGACGACATCGACGACGGCGACCAGATGGCCGAGCAACTCGGCGTAGACCTCCATGAGCGAGTCGACGTCCGCTATCTCGACGTCGAGGCGCTGCTGCGCGTGGCCGAGGTCCTCGACCGCGATGGACACCTCACCGCCCGGGCGGCCGATCTCATCGTCGAGCGCGCCCTGGTCGACGACGGCGATGGCAGGTAGGGCGCCCGCGTGCGGGCACTGGCTCGGCGGACGCCATTGTGGCGATCACCGGGCCAGGCCCTACCCGTGCGGCTGGCGGTGCCCCCGGCACACCCCCGCAGCCGTCGCTGGCCGGCCCGAACCTTCCGGCGGCAGCTGCGCGCCCGCCCGCTGCTACTGCCGCGGGTGCCCCTCGTGGGCGCCCGCCACCACCCCCTCCGTCCCGCTCGACACCTGGGGCCTGATCGCGCCCTGGCAGGTCGCCCCCGCAGCGCACGCCTAACCCCTCATCCACACCAGCACGATCGGGAGACCACAGCCATGGCACGCGCCGAGATCCACATCCAGCTCAACGTGGACTTCGCCGACGACCCTAAAGTGCGGGCATTGGCCCGGTTCGGACGCGACGCCCGTCGTATCCGCGACCTGTACGTGCAGATGCTGTGCTACGCCAAGCGCAACCTGACCGACGGGCACGTACCAACCGAGCAACTCGGCATTCTCGTATTCCCCGACCCGTCCGCGCTCGGCTCCAAGGACGTCGCCCGCCTCGTCGAGGTCGGCCTGGTGCAGGCCGTCGCCGACGGCTGGCACATCCCCGGCTTTCTCAAACGCAACAAGTCCCGCCAGCAGGTCCAGCAAGACGCCCAGGAGAAGGCCGACAAGAGCGCCCGCGCCGCCACGTTCGGCAACCACCGCCGCTGGCACGAGCAGCGCCTGCAGCTTGATCCAGACACCTGCGTGCACTGTCGCGAGGCGATCGCTCGAAGCGATCGGTGGACGATCGCAGCCAGCGAATCGGTTGCGACTCGGTCGGATCGCCCAGAGGCAGAGACAGAGGCAGAGACAGAGGCACAGGCAGGGTTGGATTCTTCTCCGAAGAATCCCCCTCCCCCCAACCCCCCGGCGGCTGCGTCGACCCCCGACGCGGAGCCGACCGCGGCAGAGCGCGTCGGCGCCCTCGTCGGCGAGTTGCAGCGCATCCGGCCGGAATGGCAGGCCTCGACGATCCAACGGGTGCTGGCCGACCCGAAGCTGTCAGCGACGCCGTGGTCGCGGGTGCAGCGGGCGCTGCTCGCTGTCGCCGCCGACCCCGCCACGCAAGGGCCCGGCCGCGTCCTGCATGACGGCCCGTGGTGGACCCAGCAGCCAGCCACCTCGACGCCGTCGCCGCGCTGCGGCCGATGCTCACCCGCACGCCGTATCGAGGGCGATGACGGCCGCGATCTGGGCCCGTGCCCCACCTGCCATCCCGCGAGTCGGCGATGACTGGCATCTCTGACGAATGCGAGCTGGGCCGACGCGAGCTCACGCGCCGTCTGATGCCGTACCTGTCCACCGAGCAGGCCTGGGCCATCGCCCACGCGTTCATAGCCGACATGCTTGCCCGCGGCTGGCGCCCGCCGCTCGAACGGCCGCCCCCGCCCAGCCGTCGCGGCGACTACCAGCGCGGCGCCGCGCTCGCCCGCGAGTTGCTCGCCAAGCCCCGCCACCAGCAATCACGAGATATAGAACGTCAGTACGATTAGGATGGGAGGACGATCATGGAGCACAACCTCGGCGAGCAGATCGCCCGATTCCAGCACGGGCTCCACCAGACTCTCCGGCCGTTCGTCGTCGCGCTCCATCGCGCTCTGGGGTCGTGGTTCAGCAGCCATCACGCAGCGGTATGGACCCTGGCCTCCGGGCCGGAGGCTCGCCGCCACCGGCGTGGTTGTGCCCGCTGCAACCCCCGCGGATTCCGCCGCCCGCTGCCGATCGACGGCCACGCCTACGCTCGCCGCCGTCGAGCTCGCGCCCGCAGGCGGCGCCGATGACCAACCCGCTGTGCACCGTCGACGGCTGTGACCGGCCCTCACCGAATGGCGCGCCGGCCTGTCACTCGTGCGCCGCCCTGCTGCGGGAGAAACTCGTGCGCGTTCGGGACGAACTGGCCGACGACCTCGACATCGCTCTGGCCCGCCAGGCCCGGCTCGGCACCGGCGGACGCCGCGGCGGCGGCGAGACACCTCTGCCGTACGCCCCCGAGGCGAGTGAGGCCATCTGGATCTTGCGCACCGCCCTGGTCGGCTGGATCCGCGTCCTCGAAGAAACCGATCCGGCCCAGCCCACCGGCCCCACCTGCAGCACCTGCGAGCACGGCTCGTGCCGCCTGATCACGTATCGCACCCCTGCGCCCGACACTCTGGCGGGAATGGCCGACTGGCTTACCCGCCGCATCGAGTCCCTGCGTCACCACGAAGCCGCCGGCGAAGCCGTCGAGGAGATCACCAACGCCGTACGGCAGGCCACCCACGCCATCGACCGGCCCGCCGACCGCGTATACCTCGGCATCTGCAGCGTCTCCCTCGAAGGCGGCGGCGAATGCGACACCGACCTGTACGCCCGTCCACACGCCCCTGTCATGACCTGCCTACACTGCGGCACCCAGCACTCCATCCAACTGCGGCGCGCGATCCTGCTGGCTGCAGCCGAAGACGTGCTCGGCACCGCCACCGAGGTTGCCCGGGCCCTGTCCGGACTCGGCCAGCACGTCACCCCGTCCATGATCCGCGGCTACGCCCACCGCGGGCGCCTGGCCCTGCGCGGCACCGACAGCGCCGACCACCCCCTGTACCGCCTCGGCGACGTCCTGGCGCTCATCCTGCGCGAAGTCAGCTGACTTCCCAATCCCCTGCACATTGGCCAACCACAAGGAGAATGAGAACCTATTGTCGGCGCCGCCCCGCATCCTCGGCGTGTTCGCCTATCAGGAAAGCTACGCTCCGGTCATTGCGACTTCTAGAAATTCTGAGTCAGGATCGCAGTTATGCGATCTTCCAGCCTCTTACGGCCATCCAAGTTCGCCGTCGTAGCCTGTGCCAGCCTTCTCTTGGCCGGTCTGACCGCAGGCCCAGCTCAAGCCGATCCCAACCCTAGCCCACCGGGCCCAGCTCAGGTAGCAATCACGCTCTCAGCCAGTGAACAACCCACAGTGTCGCGCCCCACACTGACATCGATCAAGAAAGACGCCGCAGCCAGAGGAATCCCTCTGGAACAAGCAATAAGGGCATACATCAAGAAAAAGGGCGAGACCGATCCGTCCGCTACGGCCAACTGGCCAGACGGGCCAGTAGACATCCCGGACGTCATGATCGACGATCTGTCTGCCGTTCAGATAGAGGACCTGGCAGGAATGGCGAAAGCCAAACAGATATCCCTCGACGAGGCGATAGAGCGCTACGGATACCAGCGACTCGGCGATCAAGTAGCCGATCGCTTGAAGGCCACCTTCGCTGACCAGCTTGCCGGGTTCGCGTACGTAACGGACAGTGGAAGCAGCGTCTGGATCGGCTTCAGGAGCGCAATTCCTCCCCAGGCGGTCGAACTGGCCAAGACGCTGCCCGTGCCAGTGGAACTCAAGGGAAACCTGGGCTACACAGAATCTGAACTCCCGCAGGCACAGGGCCGAGTGCATCAAGCACTACAAAAGAACGCCGATATATCCAATGTCGCGACCTGGTACAGCACTCGCAACGGTACTGTTGAAGCATTGGTGGTACCTGCGAAGCGCGCCAAGAACACATTGGCGACCAGCGCCCTGCAGGCAATCGCAACGGCAGCGACGGCCAACTCGTCCATCAAGGTCAACGTGTCAGTCGGCGATGGGCCGCTCGACACGAACTTCGACAAATACATCCGAGGTGGAGGCAACCTGTCAGGTTGCACCTCCAACTTCAATCTGATCTCCGCGAGCGGAAGCACTAAGCGACTCGGCACTGCCGGGCATTGCTCGACCCAAGGTCAGCGCACCTACTGCAATCAGTCCGGCGATGGCGATTGCACCACCGTGAACAGCAAGTGGTCCTACGAGGGCCCCGGCGGTGACGTCGGAATGTATGACCACGGCACGATGACTGCGACCCGGACGTTCTATTGGGACTGGGGTCAGAAACGCTACGCCGACAGCAGATCCGGAGGTCCAGTCGATGGCCACTTCGTCTGCAAATTCGGATTCGCAACCGGAAGAAGCTGTGGCGACATCGTCGCGCTAAATTACACCATCGGTAACGTCGGCGGACAGGTGGTTACAAATATCAATGCTACGAGCACTACATGTTGGTTCGGCGATAGCGGCGGGCCGTTCTATCGCGATGCACAGGCCTACGGAGTCCTCAAGGGCGCGGCTCAGCTTCCTAACGGCGGCTTCTACTGTGCCTTCACGCCCGTGAACCGGTTCTACAACGGAGCCAGTTACTACGTCTGGACCCGCTAAGCTGCCCTACTGGGCTGCTGCCGGCGAGTGGCTGATGGCGGCCCAGTCATCCATGACCCGTTCTTCGGGAGGTGCACCTGTGAGGCGATCGACTGTGGCCGTCCTACTGGCCGGTATCGCGGGGCTATCTGCCTGCACCTCATCCCAACCTCCCGCCGAAGGCGCCACCATGCCCACACCTTCCTCGACGCAGTGCACGGCTGACCTCTGTGTAGTCGGAACTGACCCGAAGATCCTCGTGTACAAGAAGAAAGAATCCGCACCTCTCGTATCCGTAAACGCTCGACTGCGCTGGATTGACAGCGAATCTTGCCTGGTCATCGACGTGGCCGATGAAACGGCCATCCCGCTCTGGCCGAAAGGCACCTCCTCCATCCGAGCTGCTGACGGCAAGCGAGGTGTCGAGATCCCCGACGTAGGCCGCCTTCTCGACGGCGACGAGTTCAGTGGCAAAGGCGTCTGGCACCGCCAGAAAGGATTCCTCCAGCCTCCCACCCGCTGCGGCAACCACGACGGATTCGTAACTCTTGACGGCATGGGAATCAAGCGATCCGGGTAGTCGCCGAACGAACCACCCACTTGACAGATCAACCAGGACGAACGCACCATTGTGATCGACTGGAGTGATCTTCACCCGGAACCGGCCCCGCCGCCTGCGCGGGGCTTTCGCGTGTCAGGGGGGTGGGCGTGGCCCGCTCGAAGGGACGTGCGGGACGGCCTTGGCGGCGTATTCGCGCCCAGGTTCTGGCTGCTTCCTCGATCTGCTGGCTGTGCGGGCACCCCGACGCCAATGAGGTGGACCATGATCCACCGCTGGGGGAACTCGAACGGTGTGGGCTGGATCCGCGCGACCCGCGCTTCCTGCGTCCCGCTCATGGCCCCCGGCGCACGCCGCACGGGGTCGAAGGATGTCCCCACTGTGGCCGTATGTGTAACCAAGAGAAGGGCGTCGGCCCGGCCCCTGCGCTGCCGACCTCCGAGGCCTGGTAACCGCTTTAGAACACGCATACGCAGCGCTCAATCCAGAACGTTTCCGCAGGTCGCAGTGCGGATCAGATATCCGCAGGTCAGCGCTTTTTGGGTGGGACCGCGGGTGACCCCTCGACCCGCTCCCGTTTCTCTCCCCGCATGCGAAAAGCGAGGGGGTCGGTATGGCCGAGCGGCGACGCCAGGGTCCGCAGGAGCGCGCGGTCCGCAAAGACCTGCGCGGCCTTGAGTCCCTGGAGGGCATCGAAGCCTTCGCCGTTCTGGCCCTCGGCCTTGCCCGCACGCTGGATGACGGCGTGGAGAAGGCCGCCGATCAGGCCCGGCTGACATCGGAGCTGCGCCGGACGTTGACCGAGCTGGGCCGCGTCGGGCGCAAGAAGGCCGCCAGTGACGGCTTGGACGAGGTGCGACGGCGCCGCGAGCAGCGGCGGCGCACGCAGGCGTGAGCCGTACTGCGCCGATCCGGGGCCTACAGGTGCCGCGGATCCGTTCCGTCCCGCCCTACCTCCACACCTCCGGCCCCGAGGTCGGGGAGCTGGCGGCGCGCGCCGGGCTCGTTCTCGACCCGTGGGAGCAGGCGTTCCTGGACGACGCCCTGGCCGAGGATGAGGCTGGGCACTGGCTGTGCTTCGAGTGCTGCATCATCGTCAGCCGCCAAAACGGCAAGGGCGCGATCTTCGAGGCCCGGATCCTGGGCGGGCTGTTCCTGTTCGATGAGCAGCTGCTGCTCTACAGCGCGCACGAGTTCAAGACCGCCACCGAGATGTTCCTACGGGTCAAGGGACTGATCGACAACACCGACGAGTTCCGGCGCCGCGTGCGCAAGGTGATCACCGCGCACGGCGAAGAGGGCATCGAGTTGCTGTCGGGGCAGCGGCTGCGGTTCATCGCCCGCTCGCGCAGCTCCGGCCGCGGGTTCAGCGGCGATCTGAACATCATGGACGAGGCGTTCAAGCTCGGCCCGCCCGAGATGGCCGCCCTGCTGCCCACGATGTCCGCCCGGCCCAATCCGCAGTTGTACTACGGCAGTTCCGCTGGCTTCGAAGACTCCTGGCAGCTGGGCAGCGTCCGCACACGCGGCATCGCCGGCGGCGACCCGAGTCTGTGCTTCGCCGAGCACTCCGTGCCCGACGACACGATGTCGGCGCTGGAGGGCAAGTCCGTCGCCGAGATCAAAGAGGCGCTCGGCGACCTGCGGCTGGTGGCCCAGGCCAACCCCGCGCTGGGGATCCGCATCACCCCGGAATTCGTCGCCAAGGAACTGCGCGCCCTGTCGCCGGAGGAATTCGCCCGCGAACGGCTCGGCGTCGGCACCTATCCTCGCGACGAGGCCGCTTGGTCGGTCATATCCGAGGAGCTGTGGAGCTCCCGCCGCGACGTGGATTCGCGCCGCACGGGCGCGGTCGTCTTCGCCGCCGACGTGACGCCGGACCGCAGCATGGGCGCCATCGGGGTGGCCGGCCGCCGCGCCGACAGCCTTCTGCACGGCGAAGTCGTCGAGCATCGCCGCGGTACCGGGTGGATGGTCGAGCGCCTGGTCGAACTCGTCGAACGCCATGAGCCGCTGGCTGTCGTGGTCGATGCCGCAGGCCCTGCCGGAAACCTGATTGCCGATCTGACCAACGCCGGGATCGAGGTCCTGGTGCCGACCTTGCGCGAGGTCGGTCAGGCCTGCACCGGTCTGTATGACGCGATCGAGCAGGACCGCTTCCGGCACATCGACCAGCCGGCGCTCACCGCCGCCGTGGCCGGCGCCGAGCAGCGGAACATCGGTGACGGCGCCTGGGCCTGGTCACGTCGGCACACCGCCATCGACATCTGCCCGCTGGTCGCGGTCACCAATGCCGTCTGGGGCCTGGTCACCCAGCCCGAGAGCGACCCGTTGGACAACATCTGGTGACAAGGGGGTGGGTGTGAAGCTGCGCTCTGTCCTGACGAGGCTCATGCTGCGCTGGGCCGAGCCTGCCGGCACCGCGGTGCGCGTCGTCGCGACCGCCGGGCCGGGCCTGCTCGGGTTGGGCCTGGCCGCATATGGGGCGTGGCTGGCCTGGCCCCCGGCGGGATTCATCACCGCGGGCGCGCTACTGCTGGCCGACCGCGCGTATGCGCGGGTGAAGGGCGGGCGGGAGTCGTGAGCTTGTTCTTCGGGCCGCGCGAGCGACGCATCTTCGACGCCAGCCGCTGGCAGATCCCGCCCAACAGCCAGACCGTGGTCGCCTCCGACGCCCTGGCGGGTTCGGCCGAGGCCTCGATGCGCAAGGTCGCGGTGTGGGCCTCGGTGATGCTGCTGGCCGGTACGGCGGGAATGTTGCCGCTGGATGCCTTCACCGGCCGCGGCACCGGCAAGCGGCAGGTCGACCTGCCCGAGTGGCTGGAGGACCCGGCCGGTGACGGCCACGGGTTCGGCGACTGGGTGCAGCAACTGGTGTGGTGCTACGGCATGCGTGGCAATGGCATCGCCCTCATCGCCGAGCGCGACCACGGGCTGCCGACCCAGCTCGTGCTGCAGCACCCCGATGACGTCACGGTGCACCGGGATGCGACCAACGGCGTGCCCGAATGGCGCATCGCCGGCCAGAAGATCGACGCCGCCCGACTGTGGCACAGCCGCGCCTACCCGCTGCCCGGCAAGCTGCTCGGTCTGTCGCCGATCGGCCACCACATGCTGACCATCGGGCTGGGCCTGTCGGTGCTGCGGTTCGGTCACCAGTTCTTCGACGACGGCGCCCACCCGACCGGCCTGTTGAAGACCAGCGGTCAGTTGAACGAGGGCAAGGCGAAGGTCGCCAAGGCGCGGTTCCTGGCCGCCATTTCCGGCCGTCGTGAGCCGCTGGTGCTCGGTGGCGACTGGGACTTCAAGCCGCTGCAGATCGCGCCGGAGGAGTCGCAGTTCCTGGAGACGGCCAAGTTGACCTCCGCCGAGTGCTGCCGGATCTTCGGCCCTGGCGTGGCCGAGGTGCTGGGCTACGAGACCGGCGGGGCGATGACGTACCAGAACATCGAGCAGCGCAACCTGCAGCTGCTCATCTACGCGCTCGACCCGCACCTGACCCGGATCGAGCGCGCGCTGACCCGCATGCTCGCGCCGGGCACCTACGTGCGGTTCGCCCGCGGAGCGCTGCTGCGCACCGACATCATGACCCGCTTTCGCGCCTACCGGCTGGCCATCCGCAACCACATCCAGGCGCCCAGCGAGGCCCGCGCGCTGGAGGATCTGCCGCCCATGACGCCCGTGCAGTTGGCCGAGTTCGACGCGCTCCTGCCGGAGAACGGCGGCGGCGACGGCTCCGGAGAGGACGCATCGTGAACAAGAGCGACCGCGCCACGACCGGCGGTATCGAGCGGCGCAGCTACCCGGTCCGGCTGGAGGTGCGCGCCCAGGCCGGCGGTCTGACCGTGGTCGAGGGGTACGCCAGCGTGACCGAGTCGCCGTATGAGATGTACGACTGGTACGGCGCCTACACCGAGGTCATCCGCCAGGGCGCGTTCGCCAAGACCCTCGGCGAGAACCCGCAGGTGCAGTTGCTGCTCAACCACGCGGGGCTGTCGATGGCCTACACCAAGGCGGGCACGTTGGCCCTGGCCGAAGACACCGCGGGTCTGCACATGCGCGCCGAGGTCAACCCGACCCGCGGCGATGTGCGCGACATGCTCGCCGCCCTGGAAGACCGGAGCGTCGATGAGATGTCCTTCGCCTTCCGCGTGCCGTACGGCAAGAGCCAGTGGAGCCCGGACTACGACGAGCGCGCCATCCTCGAAGTCGACATGCACCGCGGCGACGTCTCCGTGGTCAACTTCGGCGCCAACCCCGCCACCACGGTGGACGTGATGCGCTCGGCGGTCTTCGACCAGTTGCCCGCCGAGCAGGCCCGCGCGCTGATCGCCCGGCTGCAGCAGCGCCTTGACGCCGCACCCGATGACTCGGCAGCAGGAGTCCCGCTGTCGCTGGCCGAGGCCCGGGCCCGCGCCCTGGCCCTCGGCTGACCTGTACCGCCTGCCCTCTGACGCGCCGGAGCCCAGCCGGAGCGCGCCCATCGGCGCGCCACCACTGCCGCCACCACCGACCAGCCGCAGGCCCGAACCGATCTTGTCGCACACGTGCGACAAGATCACGAATCCATGAGGAGGACTCCGTGCTGGAGTTTCTGCGTTCGCAGCTACAGACGCTGCTGAACCAGCGGGCCGAGCTCGCATCGTCGATGAACGCCGTCTTGGAGGCGCCCAAGACCGAAGCCCGCGCGCTGACCGCCGAGGAAACCACGCAGTTCGAGGAGCGCGCCGCCGCGCTCGAAGCGCACGACGGAAAGATCACCGAAGCGCGCGGGCGGCTGGAGGCGGCCGAGGCAGCCGAGCGCCGTCAGGACGCCAACAACCAGCTGGCCGCCAAGCTCGGCCAGACCAGCCCGGAAAGCCCCAAGCGCTCCGGCGTCAAGGTCACCTCCGAGCCGCTCACCTACGCCCGCGGCAACGGCCACAGCTACTTCCTCGACCTGGCCAACGCCACCCTGCGCAACAACACCGACGCGGCCGCCCGGCTGGCCCGCCACGCGACCGAACTCGACGTCGAGCTGCCCGCCCGTGAACACGCCCGCGAACAGCGCGCCCACCAGCAGCTGGCCGAGCTCGACCGCAGCGAGCGCATCCGGCATGCGGAGTCCGTCTTCGAAAAGCGCGTCAACCCCAACCGCGTCGACGGCCAGGGCGGCTACTTCGTACCGCCGCTGTGGCTGGTGGATGAGTACATCGACCTGCCCCGCTTCGGCCGCGCCTTCGCCAACACTGTGCGGACCATGGACCTGCCGACCGGCACCGACAGCGTGAACGTGCCGAAGATCGCCACCGGCACGCGCACCGGGGTACAGACCGCGGACGCCGCAGCGGTGATAAGCCAGGACCTCACGGACACGTTCGTGAACGCGCCCGTGCGGACCATCGCCGGCCAGCAGGACGTGGCCATGCAACTGCTCGACCAGAGCCCGGTCGCCTTCGACGAGGTGGTCTTCGCCGACCTGATCGCCGACTACAACATGCAGCTCGACTCCCAGTGCCTGACCGGTTCCGGCACCGCCGGGCAGCTTCTCGGCGCGCTCAACGTCGCCGGCATCAACGCCGTCACCTACACCGACGCCACGCCGACGCTGGCCGAGCTGTACGCGCCCCTCATGCAGGCCCTGTCGCTGAGCGCCAAGGGGCGCAAGGCCATGCCCAGCGCGCTGTTCCTCACCCCGTCGCGCTGGTTCTGGATGGCCGCCCAGCTGGACGCCCAGCAGCGGCCGCTGATCCTGCCGGAGACCAATGCCCCGTTCAACCCGATCGCCCTGCAGACCGGCGGCGACGTCGAGGGCCCGGTCGGGCGCCTGCTCAACTTCCCGATCATCGCCGACGGCAACATCCCGGCCAACCTCGGCGCCGGCACGAACGAGGAGCGCATCATCACCGCCCGCACCTCGGACCTGTACCTGTGGGAAGGCTCCATGCGCACCCGTGTGCTGACCGAAGTGCTGTCGGGCACGCTGCAGGTCCGCTTCCAGGTCTTCAACTACGCGGCCTTCATGCCGAACCGCCGCCCGGAAACCATCTCGGTCGTGAGCGGAACCGGCGTCGCGGCCCCGGCCGGCTACTGACCTTGCATGAGGCCTGCCGCCGGACCTCCGGCAGGCCTCGCCGCCCCTGAACATCGGAGGAGACCTGACTATGGCTCATGACCTGCTGGCCGAGCTGCAGGGCTACCGCAACGAGCTCGCCATCATCGGCGCGCAAGGCGACAGCGAACGCGCCGACGCGATCCGCGGCGAGATCCAGCGCGTCACCGACGCTGTCACCGGCCGCATCACCGAGCTGCAGGAGGCTGCCGCTGGACACGCCGGCGGCGGGCAGGATGTGCTCGCCGGGCGCGCTCTGGAAGAGGCCGCGCGCCTGATCTCCGCGCTGAGCGCGCACACACCGGCCGCGGCCGCCGGCAACGCCTCCCAGCCCAGTCCGCCGAACAAGACCGTGACGCGCAAGCCGCCGGCCGCCAAGGCCAAGGACTAGTCCGTGTCCACGGTGGCCTTCGGCGGCACAGCCCGACTGCGGTACGACGTACGGCTGGACGGCGTACTGGTTACCCCGCAGTCCATCACCCTCACGATCCGCCTGCCCGACGGATCCACCGCGGGCCCCTTCATCCCCGAACAGGCCGGGGTCGGGCAGTACCGCCACGACCACCCCGCCATCACGGCGGGCCGGCACGTCGCCCGCTGGCTCACCACCGGACCGGCTACCGCCGACGAGGAGCCCTTCGACGTCGCCGCGCTGTGGAGCGAGGCGGGCATCATCTCGCTGACCGACGCCAAGAACCACCTCAAGATCCCCCTCACCGACACCACCCACGATGCCGACATCAGCGAGTGGATCCGGGCCAGCGCGGTCATCATCGAGCACCACGTCGGCGCCGCCCTCCCCACAGCGCGGACCGAGCAGTTGCGCGGCGGCACCCGCCACCTCCTGCTCGCCCACCGTCCCGTCCTCCAGATAGACAGCGTCACTCTGCCCGGCGGCGGCACCCTGCCGCCAGCCGGCTACGAGCTCGACGCCGAGGCCGGAGTCCTCACCCGGATGGCCGGCGCCCACGAGAGCCACTGGGAACACGGCCACATCACCATCTCCTACACCGCAGGCCGCCGCGAGATCCTGGCCCACATCCGGCTGGCCGCCCGCATCATCGTGGCCCACCAATGGGAGACCCGCCGCGGCCGAATGGGCGGCGCGCGCGCCGCAGGCGCCGATGAGGTGTGGGACCCGCGGATGGGATACGCCATCCCCCGCCGCGCGCTGGAACTGCTCGGCGACATCGCCCTCGGGATCGCGTGATGGCGCCCTCTCGCGTACCCGCCGTTCTGGACGCCCTGGTCGCCAGGTTCACCACTGCATTGCCCAGCACACCCGTCATGGACGGCCCCCAGGTGACCGACGACGTCCTGCTCGACGTCGTTCACGTCGGCTGGGACGGCGACGACGACGGCCTGGCCGCGGAGACCACCCAGGAATGGAGCGGCCTGGGCGGCGCCCACAAGACCGAGCAGATCCTCATCACCTGCGCGATCGTCTGCTGGGACGGCCGCACCAGCGCGCGCGCCGTGCGCCAGCGCGCCTATGCCCTCTTCGCGGCCGTCGAGGCCGCCCTGCGTAGCAATCCCGGCCTGGGCCTACCACCACCCACCATCGCCGCCATCACCACAGGCCGGCTGCACCAGGAACAGACCGACGACGGCGCCCTGGCCCGCCTGCCGTTCACCGTCGCCATCACCACCCGCATTTAGGAGCCCACGTGCTGAGGTTCAAGAACATCTCTGGTGAACACCTGCAGCTTGGCCGGGGCGATGGGCCGAGCGTCGAGCCCGGCCAGATCATCATCGTCGATGCCGAGCTGGCCGAGCAGACCAGCGACGCCTACCTTGTCGGCGCCGACGAGCAGGCACGAGCCTGGCCCAGGACCACGTGGGAGCTCGTTCACGAGGCCGGCACCGCGAGCAAGACCGTCAAGAGGAGCGCGTAATGCCGACCGGAACTGGCCTGGATGCCCAGCTCGGCCTCGCCGCCGAGACCGTCGTCGGCACCGCTGTCACCCCGACCCGCTTCTACGAGTTCACCAGCGAAAACCTCGCCTGGAAGCCCACCTTCGCCGAACCCAGCGGCCTGCGGACCGGCCGCAAGTTCAAGCTCGCCGCCCGCGTCGTGCAGTCCCGCCGTACGGTCGATGGCAGCTTCGCGATGGAGTGGGCCACCCGCGGCATGGGGCTGCTGGTCGCCCATATGCTCGGCTCGACCGCCCTGCCGCAGCAGATCGCCGCGAGCTCCGCCTACAAGCAGATCCATGTCCCGGGCGGCATGGTCGGCAAGAGCATGACCATCCAGGTCGGCCGTCCCGAGCCGACCGGAGTGGTGCGCGCCCATACCTACCGCGGCTGCAAGATCAAGGGCTGGGAGTTCAAGCTCTCCTCCGACTCCATGGCCACGCTCAGCCTGGATGTCGACGGCTGGGACGAGGACCTGGCCGCACCTCTCGCGGTCGCCTCCTACGTCACAGGCACGGAGGTATACGACTTCCGCCAGGGCGTGCTGAAGCTCGGCGGCACCGCGGCCACCGCCTCGGGCGAGATGACCGTCACCGGGGGTGCCCTGGTCTCTACCGTGATCAAAGAGATCTCGATCAAGATGGAGACCCCGCTAGCGACCGAGCGCTACGGGATCGGCCAGGCTGGCACCAAGCGCGAGCAGCTGGAGAACAACGTCCCCACGATCACCGGGACCTTCACCGCGGAGTACAGCAAGGCCGAGCTGTACGACTTGATCAAGTCCAACACCACGTCGGCGCTCGACTTCGCGCTGACCGGCTCGGCGATCCCGACCGGCGCGGGCAACAACAACCAGCTGTCGTTCATCCTGCCGGCCATCAAGGTCAAGGAGGCGGCGCCCGCGGTCGAGGGCCCCGACGTCGTCCAGATGACCACCAGTTGGGAAGCCTACGACGACGAGGCGAACTCCCCAATCCAGATCAAGCTCGTCTCCGCCGACACCGCCCTGTAGGGCAGCCCACGGTGGACGTGCGCATCACCGGCGCCGAGCAACTGTCGCGGCTGTCGCAGCGGCTGAAGGACGCGGGTCGTAAGGACCTCAACAAGGAACTGAACAAGGCGATCCGCACCGCGGCCAAACCCGCCGTGGCCGACACCAAGCGGGCGATCAACACACTGCCTGTGCGCGGCGCCCGGGGCGGTGGAGGCCGCCAGAGGGAGCGCCACCACTACGACCGATCCCGGGCCAAGGACGAGGACAAGCGCAAGCTCCGGGCCCAGCGCTCCTCGGGCCTGCGGGCCACCGTCGCCTCCGCCGTACGGCTGAAGATCCGCACCGGCCGCACCAGCCGCGGCACCCGGGTGCGCATCGAGGTCGACAGCGGCCGCCTGCCCGCCGACCAGCGCAACCTGCCCCGGCACCTCGACAACCCCAAGGGCTGGCGCCACCCCGTCTTCGGCAACGACGAGGTCTGGGTCGCCCAGTTCGGCCGACCCTGGTTCGCCTCCACCATCAGGCGGCACCTGCCCACCGTGCGCGCCGCCGTGCAGACGGCCTTGAACACCATCGCCACCAAGATCGAGAAGGGATCCTGAATGGCCAAGATCAGCATCGCCGGCGAGACCATCGAGCTGGAGCTGGGCAAGTTGCCCCTGCACGAGGCGCTCGCCCTGCAGAAGGCGACGGGCTGGCGCCCGCCCGAGCTCGGCGAGGCCCTCCAAGCACAGGACATGCTCGCCATCGCGGGCCTGGCCTGGCTGATCCTGAAGTTCCGCATGGGCAAGGACGTCACCTTCGACGACATCTGCGATGGCACCTACGTGGTCGACCTCGCCACGTTCAAGATCGAAAACGAGGGTGAGGCGACGCCGGACCCTACCGAGCCCGCCGGCGCGGCGAAGACCTCGCGCTGAAGCGTCGCCGCTACCTGCCTCTGCTCGCCCACTTCTGCCATCTGCCGCCGCGCGAAGTCGACCTGCTCACCTTCGACGAGTTCGAGCTCATGTGCGCCTTCGTCGACACCTGCCTGGAGTCGCCTGACGAAACCTGACCCTATGCCCGCGAGGGAGGTCTCGTCATGGCCTCCAACATGGGCTTCGACATCTTCGCCCGCGACCAAGGGGCGAGCAAGACCTTCGAGCGCGTCGGGGATGCCGCCGAGCGCCTCGGCCGCCGCCTGGACGGCATCGGCCGTATCAGCCGTACCGTCCGCGGTGATCTGGCCGAGCTCGGCCGCTCTGCCGCGGATCTCGGCGGCGGGCTGTCCGCCGCCGGCCGCGGCGTCACAGCGCTCGGCAGCCAGTTGGCGAGTCTTGGTGCTTCCACTGTGGGTACTGCTGCCCGGCTCGGCGTCACCGCCGCGGCGCTCGCGACCTTCGGCGCGGGCGCCGTCTCGGCCGCCGGCAGCGCCCTGTCGCTGGCCGCCGCCCTCGCGCCCGCGGCCGGTGCCATCGCCGCCCTGCCCGGCGGCGCACTGCTCGGCGCCGCGGCGATGGCGACCCTCAAGATCGCGACGGCCGGTGTCGGCGAGGCCTTCGCCGCCGCCCTGGGCCCCGACTACGAGGCGTTCCTGGAGTCCGTCGCCGGCCTGTCGCCAGCGGCAAGCGCGGCCGCGTTCGAACTGAACGCGCTGTACAACCCGATCCAGCAGCTGCGTGCCGCGGTCCAGGAGGCGTTCTTTCAGCCGCTGCTGGGCCAGGTCACGCAGCTCGGCGTCCTGATCGGGCCGTTGCGGGATGGCATGTCCTCGGTCGCCGAGGCGCTCGGTGAGGGGGCGCGCGAGCTGGCCGAGTTCGCCAGCTCCGGCGAATCGTTGCGCGCGGTCGAATCGGTGTTCAGCTCGCTGCACAGGTCGGTCACCGCCCTGGTACCCGCGGCCGGCCCGCTGCTGGCAGGCTTCCGTGACCTGGGAGTGCTCGGCGCAGGCTGGCTGGCCGACCTCTCTCCGGGCATCGCCCTGGCCGTCGGACGGCTGGGCGAGTTCATCGCCAATGCGGTCGCCTCCGGCGAGGCGCTGCAGTGGATGGACAACGCCCTCATCGTCTTGCGCGCGCTGGGTTCGATCGCCGCCGACGTCGGCCGGCTCTTGGGCGGCCTGTTCGACGCGATCCGCTCCGCCGGCGGCAACGCGCTCGGCGTCCTCGGCCAGCTCATCGACGCCTTCTCCGAATGGGTCAACTCGGCAGAAGGCCAGGACGTCCTGGTCGATGTCTTCCGCGCCCTGGGCGACATCGGCCGCGCCCTGTGGCCCGTGCTGCGCGCCCTGGCCGGCGCGCTCGCCCTGATCGCGCCCCAGGCTGCCGGCCTGGCATTGGCGATCGGGCCTGGGCTGACCAGCCTGATCGGCGCCCTGGGAGCGGCGGTGGCCGCGCTCGGACCCGGCTTGATCACGGTCGCGGACGCGCTGGCCCGCGCCTTCGCCAACCCTCAGGTCGCCCAGGGGCTCCTCGCCCTCGGGCAGGGCATCTCCAGCATGCTGATCGCGCTCGCCCCGCTGATCCCGCCCGCGGTCGAACTCGCCGCAATCCTGGTCGAGCGGTGGGGGACCGGGCTCACGCTGCTGGCCAGGCTGCTGGAGCCCGTGACGTCCGCGCTGTCGGGGATCTTGCTGCCGATCCTGCCGCAGCTGTCCCAACTGCTGCGCGAGGCGGCCGAGGCCGTCCTCCCGCTGGCCGGGCAGCTCGGCGACCAGCTGGCCCTCGCGCTGCGCGACACCTCGGCCCATCTCGGCCCGCTGAACGCGGCGCTGCGCGAGGTCGGCGGCGAGGTCCTGGCCGCCCTCCGTGACGCGTTGCCGCAGGTCACGCCCCATCTAGGAAACCTGGCGCGCGGGTTCGCCGCACTGTTCGTCGAGATCGTCAAGCTCCTTCCTGATCTTGTCCGGCTGGGCGGCGACGTCCTCGTCCTGCTGATCCAGCAGACGCCCCAGCTGGTGCCCGCGGTCACCGATCTGGCCTTGGCCTGCTTGGAGCTGTTCCGCCAGGCCGCGCCCCTGGTCCCCATGCTGCTGCAGCTGCTGGTGGAGATCATCCGGCCGCTGATCCCCGAGCTGCCCAAGCTTCTGCCCCCCTTCACCGACCTGGTTCGCATCCTGGCCGATCTGACCGCCCAGGCCACTCCCCTGATCGCCAAGTTCCTGGAGTCGCCCGAGGCGCTCGCCGCCATCAAGATCTTCTCCAGTCAGGGGGTGCTGTTCCTCAACACGCTGGCGCGCAGCCTGGAACTCGTCGTCGGCCTGGCGCAGCTGGTGATCGGCGCGTTCCTGGGCCTGCCAGACCAGGCCAACGCGGGCATGGCGAGGGTCGGCTCGGCGCTGAAGGGCTGGCTCAACGACGTGATCGGTTGGATCGAGCGCATCATGAACATCGTCGCCGACCTCGTGCCCGGCGCACCCCGGGTTTCGCTGCCGCGGCTGGCCGACGGCGCCATCATCCACCGCCAGACCCTGGCCGTCGTCGGCGAGGCCGGCCCCGAGGTGGTCCTGCCGCTCACCCGTCCTGCGCGAGCGGCCGAACTCGCCCGCCGCTCGGGTCTGCTCGACCTGCTGGCCAACGCTCCCGGCGCGGGCTTCACCGACCCGAGCGTCCGCGACGCCGCCCTGGGTCCCGGCCGCTTCCGCCCTCTGCCCCTGGTCGCCGGCGGCGGTGGTGTGACGTTCGTCTTCCACTTCAACGGCCAGCCGCTCGTCAGCCGGGAAGAGATCTCCCGGCTGGTCATCGCCGCTCTCGCCGAGGCACGCAGCCGCGGCTTCAACCTGGGATTCGCCACGTCATGACCGAGATGCCACAGGCCTGGATCGAGATCGCCCTCACCCGCGACTCCCAAGGAAACCCGCTCTGGCACGACGTCAGCCCCTGGGTGGAGTGGCAGGAGGGCGTCACGATCTCGCGCCGGCGCAGCCATGAGCTCGACGAGGTCCAGCCCGGCACCATGAGCGTCGCCTTCGACAACAGCGACGGCCGCTTCACCTCCGGCCGAGCCGTCTCGCCGTACTACCCCAACGTCAAGATCAACCGCATGATCCGCCTGCGTGCTCGCTGGCCGTCCTCACCCAACCTGCTCTTGCGGGCGCAGGGCCGCAGCACAGATGCCGGCCAGTTCTCGGCCACCTCGGGCGGCCTGGGCACCAGCACGACCGCGCCGCCCGGGCAGACCTCCGCGATCCGCTGGGCGGCCGCATCCTGGAGTGACGGCGAGCTGCTGCGCATCGGCAGCAAGTCCACCGCGACCGCCACCGAGCAGGCATTCCACGTCATCCCCGGTACGGCCTACGCAGTGAGCTGCCAGGCGCGCCGCGAGACGAACTCCGTCTCGGTTGCCCTCTACCTGCGCTGGTTCAATGCCGCAGGCGTGCTGGTAACGGACACCAGTGGCACGTCCGTGGTCCTCACGACGTCCTATCAAAGCGTGTCAGTCACTGCGTCCGCGCCTGCGGGCGCGGCGTTCGCCCGCGTCGTCATGAGAGTGATGGGGGCGGCCACCGACGCCGCCATCCTCACCTCGGCCTGGCAGGTCGAACAGGCCGCGGCCCCCACCGCCTGGAAGTCGCCAGGCGAGGAGTACCGCCGCTTCACCGGCTTCGTCGACAGATGGCCGTCGGGGTGGACCAACGGCGTGCTCGGCACCACCCGGATCAGCGCAACCGACCGGCACAAACTCCTCAGCCGGGGGCGCATCCGGCAGGCCATCAAGCAGGTGATGCTGGCAACCAAGCCGGTGGCCTATTGGCCGTGCGGGGAGCCACCGGGCTCCACGTTGGCGGCCAACGCCGCGGCCAGCTCGCAGCCGTACATGCGCGTCAGGCGAGCCGGAAGCAACGGGTCCGCCGAGTTCGGCGTCCTCCAAGGCCCGGACGGCACCACCGGCGTCCAGCTGACGCCCGTGGATACCAATAACGGCCGCTATCTGCTCGCCCAGGGGCTCACCACGCCGATCGGCGGCACTCCCGGCATTTCGGTCAGCCTCTGGGTCATCTCGTCAGGCGCCCTCGCCGGCGAGCAGCGACTGTTGTACCTGGACAACGGATCCGACGACGTCCACCTGCGAGTCAACTACAACCAGTCCACCACCACCCTGTCGGTCGGCGTGCGGACCCCGAACGGCATCGGGACCGGCTCGACCAACGCGGTCAACCTCGGCGACGGCTTCCTTCACCACGTCGTGGTCACAGTGCTGTTCCGCGGCGCCGGCCAGGGCATCACCACCCGCGGCTACATCGACGGCATCGAGCGCATCTTCACCGCAACCAGCCCACCCGGCGCCGCCTGGCCGCCGCTCACCCGCGTGTTCGCCGGCGGCTACCCCGGCACCGTCGACGATCCGCGACAGTTCCTCCAGGGCACGGTCTCCCACATCGCCGCGTGGAACACCATCATCACCGCCCAGCAGGCCGCCGCGATGGCCGAGGTCACCTACGGCTACCACGCCGAGATGCCCGGACCGCGCGCCGCCCGCATCGCCGGCTGGGGCGGCATCACCCGTACCCGCATGGACGTCGGATCTGTCCAGCTCGCGGCCCACCCTCACGCCGAGCAGACCCCGCTGACCGCACTCAAGCAGATCGCCCTGTCTGAGGCCGGCCTGTTCTTCATCGATGGCGACGACGCCGCCGTCTTCCACGGCAGGCTCCGCCGCGAAGCCGCAAGCGCGCCCTCCATCGTGCTGACCGCCGACCAACTCGGCCCGGACCTGCAATTCACCACCGACGATCAACTGCTGATCAACGACATCACCATCACCCGCACCGGGCCCGACATGCCGCCGACCCGCGCCGTCGACACCGACTCCGTCGACGAGCACGGCGAATATCCCGAGCGTTTCGACACCCTGCTGATCAACGAGGAGGACGCCACCTACCGCGCCGACCACACCCTGCGCACCTACAGCGATCCACAGCCGCGCGCCGGACAGGTCTCCGTGCCCGCCCACAACCTCGCAAGCGTCTGGCCCCAAATGCTCGGCAGCGACATCGGCCAGCACATCCGCATCACCGACCTCCCCTCACAAGCACCCGGACCGTTCGTAGACCTGTGGTGCGAAGGCGTCGAAGACCAGATCACCGACTCCACCTGGACCTTCCGCCTCGACACCTCACCACGGCAGCCGCCCACCCTCATCCTCGACGACCCCCTCGCCGGCACCCTCGACTACAACGCCCTCGGATGGTGACCCCCGTGATCCGCTCACCCCTGCGCTTCGCCGACCAGGCCATCCCCACCCCCGCCCCCATCCGGACCTGGCAGAACCTCTGGGACCACCTCGACAGCCTGCCCTCGCGCGCCAGCCGACCCGTGCCACGGCCCACCGGCCACAACCCCACCGCCCGCGCTTACGCCCGAGTCGACGACGGCCGCTGGATCGCCGACTGCCCCTGGCAGTGCGGCTCCGCGTTCAACCTCCCCGCCGAGGCCACCTGGTTCTGGTGCACCCAATGCGCAGCCGCCGGCAGCGGCCACACCGCCGCGTTGATCTGGCCCGAGCACATGGAACAGCTCACCGCCAATCTGCAGTCCCTGCCCACCGCCCTGCAGTTCTGGCCATGCCTGCCCTGCCGCCCCCTGCATGCCGCCGGCCAACCACTCTGCCCGGCCTGCCAAAACCTGCTCGGCCTTCCCGCCCAGAGGGGGACCTGATGGCAACGGTCCCCACGCCGCGCACCTGGACCATTGGCGAGGTGCTGTCGGCCGCCAAGATGAACGCCGAACTGCGCGACGCGCTGGCCTTCCTGCTCGCCCCGCCCATGGCCATCCTGCGCAAGACCGCCAACCAGCTGCTCCCCAACGGCATCCACCAGACCCTCACCTACGAGACCGAGGACCTGGACCGCGACGGCGGCCACTCCACCACGACGAACAACACCCGGTATGTGGCGCAGACCGCCGGCTGGCACAGCCTGGGCGCCGCAGCAGTCTTCGCCGCCAACGGCAGCGGCTGGCGCGACGTCATGTTCCAGAAGAACGCCACCTCCGCCACCCGACAAAACCGTGCCGTCGTCGCCGCCATCCCCGGAGGAGCCGCGCAAGTCGCCGTCGCCATCAGCGGACACATGTACCTCAACGTCAGTGACTTCGTCGAGGTCGCCGTCTACCAGAACTCCGGCGGCGGCCTCAACGTCCTGCCCAGCGATCAGGACAGCCGGTTCGAGATCCGCTGGGTTTCGACATAACCAGCTCGGGGTCATCGAGCCGGAGTGGCGCCCCCGCACAGCGCCCGCGAACGCTTGTCCGCAGCGATCTGGTCAACGCTGCCGCTGCCGTACTCCCGCTGCTGCTCGGCCGTGGGGACGTACCGCCACTGGCCACCCTCCAGGACGAAGTCGTAGGTGAGCGTCGCGATCAGTCGATTCACCTGCACCTTGGCCGTCTGGCCGGCGACTGTCACCCCACCGATTGTGAAACGCACGCCAGCCGCGATCTGCGGGCACAGCTGGAAGAAGCGCACGTAGTCCGCCCGGGAGATCAGCCGCTGCCCCTGGGCCGACCAGCCATCCCAGAACCCGCCGTAGTCGGCACCCGCGTACGCGTCGAACAGACGCTGCGCGACCAACCGCACCTTGACCTCCTCCGCCCCAGGGCGGAGATTCTCCGTCGTGCTCGGCGCCGGCTCGCCCTGCGGCTGCACGAACTGTTCCGCTATCGACGGCTGCTGCGCAGGTTGCTGAACCGAGCCCGTCTGTGCCGACTCAGCGGCCGCCTCACGGGGCGGCGGGCTGGCGGACATGTTCGACACGATCGCCAGCGTGGCCGCCCCGACCGCGACGATGCCTACCACGGTCAGCAAGATCAAGATCGGCCCGAGCACCGCGCTGTTGCTCCAACCCAGCTTTCCGCGCCCCGGCGGAGATGACACCCGCAACCCCTTTCGCCCACGCGGAGAACACCGGCGCCCCCCTGCCGCACTCCTGTTCATCGCCCGGAGTGGAGCTCCCGTTTCACCGGGCCGGAGCACATCCCTGGAAGGGAGCGCCATGACCGAGCCGTCCAGCGGCCTGACCGCCGCCGTCGCCGAGCTCCGCCGCCTCCTCGAGGTCGGCCTCACCGAAATCCGCGGCCAGCTCGCCCTTCTGCTGCAACGCGCCGAACAGGCCGAGCGCCGTCAGGACGAGCTAACTGACCGTGTCGACCGCCACGACGAACGGCTGCGCGTGCTGGAGGGCGCCCAGGCCGCCCGCCTGGACGCCGCCGGCAGCTCCACCCGCCGAGCCACCTGGATCTCCGTCGTGATCGCCGCCTGCGGTCTGGCCATCACGATCACCCTCACCCTGCTCAAAACCTGATCCGCCGCGACCGCGTCCGCCCAACGCGAGGAGACCTACATGCTCACCATCCGCGCCGCCAACTACCACCGCGGCCGCCTGTCCCCGATCCGGCTTATCGTGATCCACTCCATGGAGGCGCCGGAGAAGGGCGACACGGCCGAAGCTGTCGCCCGCTACTTCGCCCGCCGCTCCACCAAGGCCTCGGCGCACATATGCGCCGACAACAACAGCCTGGTGCGCTGCGTGCCCGACCGCGACACGGCCTGGGCCGCGCCCGGCGCCAACAGTGACGGGCTACAGCTGGAACTCGCAGGCTACGCCCGGCAGTCCCGCGCCGACTGGACCGACACCTACTCCCGAGCCCTCCTCGACCAGGCCGCCCGCCAGTGCGCCACCTGGGCCCGTTCCTATCGCATCCCCATCCGCAAGCTGAGCCGTACCGAACTGCGGGCAGGCCGCCGCGGCTTCACCAGCCACGCCGACGTCAGCCTCGTCTACCGGCGCAGCGACCACACCGACCCCGGGCGCGGTTTCCCGTGGGACCGCCTGCTCAACCTCACCGCCGAGCTGGCCGACGACGGCCAGGGCGACGAGGAAGTGAAGGTCCCTACCTGGCAGGGCTCCCGTCTGGGCCCCGGCAGTGAAGGCGACCAGGTCCGCATCTGGCAGCGCCGTATGCGCGCCCGCGGCTGGGACCTCGCCGTCGACGGCCGTTTCGACGCAGGCATCGACGGGAGCATCTGCCGCAAGTTCCAGCGCGAAAAGCGCCTGACCGCCACCGGCGTTGTCGACGAGGCCACCTGGCGCGCCGCCTGGACCGCGCCCATCACCTGAACCGGGCCAACCTCGCTCGGTCTCTGGCTTCCGGTCCTCAGCTCATCGGGGGGTAGCTGAGGGCCGGAACCCCCCGACGTCCACCCCTCCCCGCCCGACCCGCCACCGGACAACGGTGCGCGGCTGGGGAGTTACCCATGACCTGCACAACCGATCCGCTCCGGCTGGGCTCGTTCTGCACCGGATATGGCGGCCTCGACATGGCCGTTCAGACGGTGTTCGACGCCGAACTGGCCTGGACCGCGGACAACAACCGCGGAGCCGCGCAGATCATCACTCACCGCTGGCCGCACGTTCCCAACCTCGGTGACATCAGCGCCGTCGACTGGGCAGCTGTGCCGCCGGTCGACGTCGTCGCCGCCGGGTTCCCGTGCCAGGACATCTCATACGCCGGCCGCGGAGCTGGCATGACCAAGGAGACGCGCAGTGGACTGTGGTTCGTCATCGCCGACGCCCTTCGCCAGCTACGACCGGCGCTCGTCGTCGTGGAGAACGTGGCCGCCCTCCGCAGGCGCGGACTCGACCGCGTACTCGGGGACCTGGCCGCGCTCGGGTACGACACAGCGTGGACGAGCCTGCGAGCATCGGATGTCGGCGCAGCCCATCGGCGCGAGCGCATGTTCCTGCTTGCTGCCGACCCCGACAGCCCGAGACTCCCGTGGCGCCGCCAGCCCCGAGTCCCGTCGGCGGGGCAAGCATCAGCTGAATCTGCCGGATGTGGTCTGCGCGTACCTGCTGCCGACCCCGACAGCCTCGAACCCCAACGACGGGGAGAGCCCGCAGTCGTGGCTGGCTCGCCGAGATCAGCAGCGATCGCGGCGGTCGATGCCGCTGGCCGTGGCGGTACGGCTGCTGCCGACGCCCAGGGCCAGCGACACAGGGACGCTGGGGCGAAAGCCCAGCCCTGGATTCCGGCCGCCGCTGTCCACGGTGCTCCTGTCGGCGTCGAAGCCGAATGGCGAGCCGACGACCAGCTGATCGAGAGCAACTGGGACCGCATCCCCGACTGGGGAGTCTACGAGGCGGCTATCCGGCGGTGGGAACACGTGATGGAGCGATCGGCCCCGGCACCGACCGAACTCGGCACCCGCGGACAACCTCGCCTCGCCGCGCGGTTCGTCGAGTGGATGATGGGCCTGCCCGACGGGCACGTCACCGCCATCCCCGGCCTTTCCCGTACCGCCCAGATGCACGCCCTCGGCAACGGCGTCGTACCGCAACAGGGCGCCGCAGGCGTTCGCCAGCTCACCGACGCAGTGCGCAGCATCGACTCCTGCAGTTGAGACCTCATCACCCTGCCCTCACGTCGACCGGCGTGAGGGCTTCACCTTCCCTGAGGGAGCATGGCCATGTCCGATCACCTCGTCAGCCTGATCCGCACCTACGCCGCGATCTGGATCCCCTCCATCGCCGCGTTCCTCGCCAAGTTCGGCATCGACCTGCCCGTGGACCAGATGACCATCGTCGTCGTCGCGCTGGCGGTCTCCGCGTACTACGCGGTCGTCCGTGCCGGCGAGAAGCGCTGGCCCTGGCTCGGCGTGCTGTTCTTCTCCAAGCGCCAGCCCAGCTATACCTCCACAAGCGGCCCTGGCACCACCGGTGATCGCGAACCGTACACCTTCCGGGGCTGACCACCGTCCCCTGGTACACAAGGATGCGCCCCGCTCGGTCCCCGAAAGGGGATCGAGCGGGGCGCCCTTTTCGTGCTCCAGACGGTTCAGATGGAGGCGACGTTGGATGCCAGGCGTGGTGTAGGCAGGTCGGTGGGCGGGCGCCACGCGTAGGCGAGGATCTCCTCGGGTTGGATGGAGATGGTGCTGTCCTTGGCCCAGAACGCGAAGCGGAAGTCGGCGTGCTGGTGGGCGGGCTCGCCTTTGGCCGGGTTGGCTGGGATGTCGTGGACGTCGATGTCCACGGGGATGATGTCGTGGGCGGGTGGGGAGACGGCATGCTGCCAGGGCAGGCCGGTCTCTTCCTCCAGCTCGCGTAGCGCCGCTCCGTACAGCGTGAGGTCTTCGGGTTCGACGTGACCGCCGGGCAGTAGCCACCTGTCCAGCGCTCTGTGGTGGATCATCAAGACCTGGCCAGTGTCGTTGATGGCGGCGGCGCTACAGGTCACATGGAGTGGCAAGGTGATGCGCGAGGTGGGGTCTGCCTGTCCGTTGAGCGTGGCGAACAGGGGCAGGAGGTCGGGTGCGCGGTCCGGGTGGGCTTCGAGATATCGCGCTACGACGTCGCGGATTTCCTCGCGGGTGACGGTCATGACACCTCATGGAAGTAGGTGAGCCAGGTGGCCGCAATCGACTGCCGGACATTGGCGGGAACCTCCCACATGCCCGGATCGTGGTCGCTGCTGGCGAGCAGGGCGAGCGCGGCGAGGATCTCGGCCTGCACCAGAAGGATGAATGCGCCGACGGATGCGCCGTGCAGGAAGTTGACCGCGTTGCCGTCGGCGAGCACGTAGAAGTAGTGGCCCGTACGGCTGTACTTGGTGACGTGCGGCTCTGCGGCGGCACGGGTGTAGAGACCGCTCAGGGCCGACAGCTCCAACTCGTCGTCGCTGCTGGTGACGCTTGCGATGTAGGCGCCGTTGGCGACGCGGCCGAAGTCCTCCTCGCGTAAGGCCATGTTGCCGGTCGCGCACACTACGATCCCGGCTCCGGCGAGGGCCTCGGTCAGGGTGGCGGTGGTGCGGTAGCCCTGGGAGACGGCTTGGACGCGGCGGACGGGGTCTAGGTCGTAGACGGTGACACCGACGTGCTTGGCATGGAGCATCGCTGCGATGGAGCGGCCGAGCTTGCCGTAGCCAATGACGCAGGCAGGGCGGCCGTTAAGGATGTCGTCGCGGCTGCGTACGAGGGCCTCGGTCGAGAACACGACGCTCTGGCCGACGAGGTAGTCCTCTGGGTCCTTCAAGGGTGAGCGGGCGACGGAGAAGATCGGGCACGGTGGCTTGTCGAGTTGGGCATAGCGCTGGTGGCCATTCTCGGTGTCCTCCACGACACCGATGAGCCTCCCGGAGAACTGCATGTGCAGCTGCCCCAGCGCCGGGGCGAAGTAGCCGCCGACATCCAGAAGCACCAGGTCGCGTCCGGCGGCCCGCGACTCGACGTAGGCCAGGACGTGCTCAGGGTTGGAGAAGGTCTGCCGGTCGAGCTCGTCTACCTGCATGGCCGAGCTGACCTCGCGCAGTGCGGCCTCGTTGATGGAGCGGGGCTTGGGCAAGATCGCCACGACGTCGGAGAGCCGGGCGACGCCGTGCAGGAAGGCCGGGCGCTCGGCGAGCAGATGGGTGATGACCAGGCTGGCGGGCTGATCAGTGACGGGGTGCGCCTCGGTGATGCGGCGGAAGAACGCGGCCACGCGCCCGCGCTCGAAGTCCTCAAGCACTATCCCTCCAGAGGGTGGTGTGACTTCCTTTCGTCGTGCTCGAACTGTGTTCCGTACAGCCCAGCCGCCGCCCCATCGGCAGAGACGCCACCCGAGTGCGGCGGCTGGGCCGCGGTTAGTGATGGAAGTGGATAAGCACCCGGCGTGCCGCGGCCGTGAGCATGTCCATGGGATCTCCCAGTTGAGCGCCGTTGACGCGGCAGGGCGACCAGCCGACCACCTGACCGGCTCGGTCAACGACCGGCCGGGCAAGCCCGGCGAGCTGGCCTTCGACCAGCACGCTGTAGCCGCCGTCGGCATCGAAACGGCGGACCAGGTCGTAGGTGGCCTTCACGGTCAGCACGCGACGGCCTTTGGCCCACCGATATCTGAGCGGTACTCCGCACCGCGTCCGGCGCACACGCGCCGGACAACCGCGCTGATCCGGCGCAGAGCAGCCCGACTGGCCGGGCTGACCTCACTGCCGTCCGGCCAGCGCTGCCTGTCGCCGCCGCTCAATCTCCAGTTCCTTACGGGCTCAGCCATCTCTGTCACCCTCCCTCGCTGATGGATCTGTGCTCTCTCGTCGGGGCGAGCGCGCCGTACCGGCCAGCAGCAGGTCTTCGACGTGAACGCGCTCAGCGAGCTTGGCTTCGAGCTGGTCGAGCGTGGGCGCGTCGAGAGTCGCCGGCCACCCCTTGCGGCGCAGAGGGGCAGGCAGAGCGATGCGGCGAGTGGCGTACCAGGCGCCGACGCCCGCAACCCCTGAGCCTCGGCTACGCCAGAGCCGCCATGCCGGATACTGCTCCTCTAACTGGATGCCCACCTGGTGTTCGGCAACGCAGGTGGTGCAGACAGCCGGGCGGCAACCATCGGTGCGGAAGAACGCCGCAGGGCCCGCGGCCGCTGTGACCTCGACAACGAGATCTCGACCGCACGAGACGCATTCGATTCCCTCACGCTGCCGGCGGGTGAGCTGCCACCGAACCCTCATCGCAGCCTTGAGGAGTGCGTACGTGACGGCCTCGGACATCATGACGTTCGGCTGACCGGCCATCACCGCACTGCAGCCTCAGCGTCAGCGAGCACACGCAGGATGTACTCGAACGACTCGCCGGAGACCAGGCCGTAACCATGCTCGTGGTCGTGAACCTCCTGGCGTGCCCAGGGCTCCCATACCGCTCGGATCGCGGCCACGTCGCCCCTGGCGATCCCCATCGCATCGGCGATCCGCCACACGGGCGCACCGAACTGCAGCGCGTTCGTCAACGCCAGCATGTGATGGCGCAGCGTCCAATACGCGAGCGCCGACAGCCAGGCCAGTTCTTCCAGGCGGAACTCCACGCCACGTGCCTCCCGCGGCGTGTGCCCGAGGCGTGTCCACTGGCGAAAGACCTGGTAGATGTTGTACTCCAGCGCGTCACCGCACGTCTTGACTTCGGCCACTCACGCCACCTCCATCAAGGCCTCGGCGGCTCGGCCCAAGAGCAACCGACGGCCCGGCGTATCTGCTCGCGGCCCGGCATGTTCGAGCCAGGGCGGGTCGTTCTGTGGGAGCCGGTCGAAGCCGGAATAGCCAGCTCCGCCCGCGGAACGATCTAGCGCGCGGGGTCGAGCCGATTGGGTAGGACGGCGAGCAGCCGTTCGAGAGCGGCCAGTTCGTCGGCGGCCGCGACCCGTGCCCAGCCTGCGGCCTCCTGCTCGGCCGACAGCTCCGGCCCCCAGCCCGCGCACCACGCCAGCGAGTTCTGCGGTCGCCATGCCCGCCATCCGGGCCACCGCCCCTCCAGCGAACTCATATCCATCGGCACTCGGCCTTCCCCCGACGCCTCGCGCTGCAGGAACAGCCACGCTTGAGGTACGACACGCGGCAGCCAGCGACCGTGCCTGATCGCGTCCACGGCTTCTCGCCTCAAGCGGAAGCACAACCGCCACTTGCTCGACTCGACGCTCTGCAGCGGCCTCGGCCGGAACCGTTGCCACCGGCTCCACCTCGCCGAGGTCGGCTGCCTCGACGTCCGCCGTGAGGCAGACGTGTGTGCGCCGGAACTCTGCGTCCGACATCCGGCGGCGATGCAATCCGCAGGCCACGTACATGCTCAACCGCTCGGCCATCAGCTCGGCCGACGGCGCCGCATACTCGTGCGGGCCCGCAGCGTTACAGCCGTGCGCGTAGGGCGGGTGGCCGCAAACCGCGCACCCCATCGCCAACGGCGGATCATCCACGCTGTAGCACTGCTCGCGCACTACCGGGGCCGGAGCGGCTGGACGACGGCGAGCGGCTCGCGGAGCCAGGTCGAGCGTGAGGCCGCTCATCGCTCGCTCCCCACGCGCAACGCGATACTCGGGTGCCAGTACAACTCTTCGGGACTCGCCTGGTTCAGCGCGCTCACCACGATGCTCGCGCACCGGTCGCACACACTCAGCGCGGTGATGTAGCCCTCAGCGAGTAACTGGAGGCACGACGACTTGAGCGCTACCGACGGAGTTTCGCACTCGGCGACATCCAAGCCGACCGCGCTCGCGTCAGGTCTATGGTTGGCCACGGGTCAGGACCTCTTCCTGATCAAGGGCCCGTTCTGGTCGTCTGCGGCGCCGGAGCGGGCCCGACCTGTGTCTAGGTCAGCGCGAACCTGACCTTGCAAGGCGTCCTACTTCGCGCCCCACTTGGAATTACAAGTTCGCGTCCTCGACGATAAACTCACTTGGAATTACAAGTCAAGGTACTTGGAAATCCAAGTGGACTTGTATCCTCTGTCCATGTCCGAAGCCCAGGGCTTCCCGTACCAGCGCATCGTCGATGAACTGCGCGCAGAGATTCTGGGCGCAGCGGTGGTGCCGGGCGAGAAGCTCCCGTCCGAGAACGACCTAGCCAAGCGCTACGGAACGACGCGGCCAACCGTGCGTCGGGCCCTCGCGCTGCTCAAAGCAGAAGGGCTGCTGACCTCCAGGCAAGGTCAAGGCGTCTTCGTCCGTAACAAGCCCCGGGTACGACTCCTGATCAGCGGCTCGAACTTCCGCCGACACCGAGAGGCGGGACTCCCAGGCTTCAACGCCCAAGTACTGGAACAGGGCATGATCCCGGCGCAGCGGGTGCACGAGGTAGCCACGGTTCCGGCGACAGCGGCGATTGCCGAACGCCTCAACCTCGCAGAGGGCGCGCCGGTCATCGCTCGTCGGCGGATCTTCACCGCCAACGACGAGGCCGTCGCCCTCTGCGACAGCTACTACCCTGCGGAGTTCGCCGAGGGCACACCCATCGCCGAGCCAAACATGATCAAGGGTGGCGTATATGCGGTGATCGAGGATCCGGACGGGCCAATCCGCCGACTGATCAGCCGTTCCATCGACGACCTGGTGGCACGGATGCCGACACCGGCTGAAGCTGAGGCTCTCGGGCTCATGTTGGGCGTCCCAGTGGTTCAGGTGGTCCGCACTGTTTACGACTCCGAGGACAGGCCAGTGGAAGTGCAGGACTCTGTCATGTCCGCGGCCAGCCACGCGTTCCGATACGAGGTGCAGATGAGATGACCGCCGGCCCCCGCCCGCTTCGGATCGGAGCTTGCCTCTCGCTCTCCGGCAAACACGCGCGTTTCGGACGCCAGGCCGCTGCCGGCCTCCAGGTCTGGCGGGACGCCGATCAGGCCGCCGAGCTGATGATCGAGGATGACCAGAGCGAGCCGGACGTTCTTGAAGCGGGGCTTCGCCGCTTGGCCGACTTCTCCGACATCATCCTTGGGCCGTACTCCACGCACCTCATGCGGCGGGCCGGGAGGGTCATCGCGTCTCTTGATCGCCTCCTCTGGAACCACGGCGGGTCTGGCGACGATGTCGAGGCAGCGCATCCTGGCCACGTCATCTCTGTACTGACCCCAACGAGCCTCTATGCGGAGCCGTTCATTCGCCGGGTGCTGCGGTCCGAACGCTCTGGCCGACTATGGATCGCTCACGGCAAGGGGCGCTTCGGGCAACAGGTCGCTGACGGAGCCGAGAAGGTCGCTCGCTCGATGAAGATCCCCACCGTGCGTCTTGGACCGGACGAAGCGCTCCCGTCGCCCCGGGAAGCTTGGAACTTCTTCTGCGCTGGCTCGTTCGAGGAGGACGTCGAGCGCGTCCGGCTCGTTAGAGAACTGCCGCGCCCACCGCAGTCCATTTGCGCCGTGGCTGCCGGAGTCCAAGAGTTCGGCGAGGCTCTCGATCACCCGCAGGGGGTTTACGGCGTCGGGCAATGGATTCCTGGAAGTGGTGGTGAAGCGCACCTCGGCCTGAGCGAGGTGGAATTCGTAGCCCGGTACAAGGACCGGACCGGCGATGCTCCGGACTACCCGGCGGTCCAGGCCGCCGCCACCGCGACCCTCGCAGCTCACTGTACGAGGCAGGTGGGAACCACGGAGCGGCAAGCCCTATGGTCAACCGCGCTGGCCCTGGAGACCACTACGGTGTTCGGCGCTTTCAAGGTCGACCCCAGCGGCGTCCAAGTGGGCCATCAAGGAGCGCTCATGAGGTGGTCGTCCACCGGCCTCACCGCTGCTACCTAACGAAATCTCGACCCATCTCACGACCTCGCCCGCCGTGGTGAGGTCACGTCCCCAGCGGAAGCCCAACCCGGTCATGAGGGTGAGGCTGTATGCCCTTGAATCCCAGGGCCGGCGGTCGACGAGTGCGATCTCTCCTGCCTCGATCACCTCGAACCGCACACGATCGAGTCGGATATCAGCCCGCACGTGCAGGCGGCCCGGAGAGATCCCTTCGGGGAGGGCAGCGAGGGCGCTGATCGCCATCTCACCAACGATGATCTCTATGCGGTGTGCTGAGGCCTCGTCCACCAGGTGCTCGACGAGACCGCGGGCGAAGCGTCGGGCTGTCGCGCACATCGCTGGGATCGCAGGCAGGATGAGGTCGAAGGACTCCTCTTCGGCCATCCAAGTCCCCTGAGTTGTAACGGCAAGTTCACATGCTGTCGGGACAGCTTGATCCGTATCGTCCAGGCCCGTCAAGCTGTCCGGGTGGAAGCGCCGCTGTACGTACAACTGGCCGATGAGCTGAGGCAACGCATCCTGATCGGACAGCTCGCCGCAGGCGAGAAGCTCCCTTCTCGGCCGCAACTCTCCCGAGAACGCAACGTGAGCTCGAACGTGGTCAACGCGACCTTCGATCTCTTGGAACGTGAGGGCCTCATCGAGCGCCGCAAGGGATCGGGCACGTACGTGGCTCAACGGCCCACTGTGCGCCGGCTGCTACGTACTGGCTCCAACGTCCGCCTGTACGGCGCTCCGCCCTTCCTGCCGGACCTGAGACCCGCGGACGGTGCAGCAGGAAGCTTCCGATGCACGGGGGCGACACAGCCGGCCTCCGTCTCCGTGGCCGAGCGGCTCGGCCTGAACATCGGCGCCGATGTGGTGCACATCCAATACGTCTGGTACGTCGATGACGATCCGGCAGTCGTGGCAACGTCCTGGGAGCCGGGTGAGCTCGTGCGCGGAACGCCGATCGCCTTTCCCGAGGAGGGCCCGTACGCGACTCAGGGCGTGGTGGGGCGCATGGCGCAGATCGGTGTCCAGGTGGATCGGATCGTCGAACGCGAGACTGCCCGCATGGCCACGGCCGAGGAGGCGGCGAAGACAGGGTGTCCCGAGGGAACGATCATGCTAGTGATCTGGCGAACGTACTGGGCCGAGCAGCGCGCGGTGGCGACGGCCGATATCGCCATCCCCACCACGCGCTACGCGGTCGAACGCGAGCATGAGCAGCCTGCCCTGAGTTCCTGATCAGGCGGCCAGCGGGACCGCTGCGTCCTGCTTGGTCTTCTTGCGCTTCTTCTTGTCCTTCTTCGCCTTCTTGGGCTTGGGGCTCATGACGAGCTCGAGCACCTCGGCGGCGCGCTGGTCCGCTTCGGGTGACAGATGTCCGTACAGCGCGGTGGTCACCAGGATGGAGGCATGACCGAGGCGGCGGCTGACGGTGTCCATGCTCACGTTGGCGGCCAGCAGCTCGGTGGCGTGGAAGTGGCGGAACTTGTGCAGGGTCGCCGCCGTGACGATGCCGGACTTCTGAGCCAGGTCGGCGACCTTGGCCCAGATCCGCGACCAGCCGTTGGAGTGCAGGATGCCGCCCCGGGGAGCGGTGAACAGCAGGTCGTCCGGTGCGAGGTCCTCGATGAGGCGGCGTAGCACGGGCACTGCGGCCTTGGGGATCCGGATCGTCCTCAGCGCCTTGTCGCTCTTGCCGTACGGCGCGCGATACAGCCGCCTAGGCCTGCGCGTCTCCTTGATGGCTCCGGAGACCGTCAGCAGGCGCCGCTTGAGGTCGACGTCCCGGCGGCGCAGAGCGGTGAGCTCGCCGAAGCGCAGGCCGGTGGCCACCGCGAGCGTGACCATGTCGCCCGCGAGCTCGCTGATCTGGTAGGCGAGCACGATCCAGAACGCGATCTCGTCGGCCGTGGGGACCTCGTCGCGAGTGACCGCGCGGCCCTCGAGGGCCGGGAGCCGAACACTGGCGCAGGGGTTGGCGGCGATGTAGCCGCGGGTGGCGGCGAAGGCCAGCGCGGGAGACAAGACGGATCCGTGGACGTTGCGGATGGACTTGGGCGCGTACGGGATGAGTTCGCCGCGGACCTTGTAACCGCGACCTTCCATCCACGCGACCCAGGCCTGGCCGACTTCGACGGTGAACTGCCCGACATCCAGCCCGCCCAGCGGGCCCACCCGGCGCCCGTCCGCCAGCGTGACGACCGCCGGTCGCACGTGCAGGTCGAACTGATCGGCGTAGTTCTCCAACTGCCGCTCCTCGGCGGGGTGGTGCGGCTGGCCGACGTACTCCTCGAAGACCTCGGCCAGCGAGCGGCCGACGGCAGCGGCCTCGGCGAGCTCTTGCGCGGGCGGCGCTGGCTCAGGGACGGGTTCGACCGCTGCGCCGATGCCGATACCGCGGCAGCCTTTCGGGTAGCCGGGCGGTCGGTTCTCGCCGTGAGCCTCGACCAGGCCCTTGAAGCGGCGGGCGGTGGTGTAGTCGTGACACGTCTCGCTGTCGATGCGGCCGTCCTTCTTGCCGTCGACGCGCCAACGGACGCGGTAATGCATGCCGGATTTGGTCGGCCGGTGATCTATCTTGGCCACGATCTGGACATCCCTCCGTAGGAGCCACCGACCTCCGCGCGGCCCCTGGTGTGTCCAAATGTGTGTCCATTTCCTGGAGACACAAAGAGCCGCTGACCTGTACACGCAGGTCAACGGCTCTTTTTGGTGCGCGGTGGTGGTGGGATTTGAACCCACGGATGAGTTGCCCCATCACACGCTTTCGAGGCGTGCGCCCTCGGCCACTAGGCGACACCACCGCCGATGAGCTTACCGGATCCGCCGAGTGGCGAAGAACTCCTTAAGTACCGCGGAACACTCATCCGCGAGCACGCCCATGACGACCTCGGGGCGGTGGTTGAGGCGGCGGTCCCTGACGACGTCCCACAGGGAACCCACGGCGCCGCCCTTCGGATCCACCGCGCCGTACACGATCCGGTCCACCCGGGCCAGCACAGCGGCGCCCGCGCACATGGTGCACGGCTCCAGGGTGACCACGAGCGTGCAGCCGGTCAGGCGCCAGGAGCCGCGTGCCGTGGCGGCCCGCCGTACGGCGAGGATCTCGGCGTGGGCGGTGGGGTCGGCGCTCGCCTCGCGGTCGTTGCCCGCGCGGGACAGGACCTCGCCCTCGGCGGAGAGGATCACGGCGCCCACGGGGACCTCGCCGCGTGCCCCGGCCTGCCGGGCCTCCTGGAGTGCCAGGCGCATGGCGGCCGCGTGGGTCAACGCAGGCGGTCCAGTTCGTCGGCGAAGGCCAGGCGCTCGGCGATGACCGACAGGACGTCGGCGGGCAGCACGCCCTCCTCCATGCTGAGCTCCAGGAGTTCCTCGGAGCTGACGCCGAGGTCGCTCAGCAGCTCGAAGTCGCCGGACGGCTTCACGCCGAGCCCGTTGCCCTCCTTCTCCGGCGCGACACCGGCGAACTCGGCGAACAGCTCGCCGAGGGTGTCGGTCAGGCCGGCGTGCGCGTCGGACAGGAAGACGCGCGGCTCCTCCTCGCCCGTGTAGCGGGCGATGGCGAACCACTCGTCCTCGACCTCGACGCACAGCAGCGCCAGCTCATCGCCGGCCAGGCCCAGACTCTCCTGTACGGCGTCGCCGAGATCGTCGACGAACTCGGCCGCGCTGAGGTCGACCTCGGCACCGCTCCAGCCGTCCTCGGTCCTGACGAAAGCCGCAGAGAAGGTGTTAGAGGCCATCCCGAACTCCCGTGAGTCAGCCGAAGACCGATTCGATGGCGCGCTCGAACGGCTCGGAGAATCCGAGTCGCCCGGCGATGCTGGACAGGACGTCTTCGGGCAGCAGGTCGATGTCGCCGGACAGGATGCCCAGCTCCATCTCGTCGAGCCCGAGGTCGGCGAAGATCGACAGGTCGCCCGCGGGCAGCACCGTGTCCTCGTCCTGGAGGATCTCGTCGAGCTCATCCTCGTCGGGGATCGGGACGTCGATGTATTCGAGGACCTGCTGGGCGAGCGGGAAATCCCAGGAGGCGGCGATGTCGGACAGGAAGACATCGACCCGCTCTCCGAGAACGCGCAGCGCCACGAAGAACTCATCCCCAACGGCGACCAGGCCAATCGTGCCGCTCTCGCTCGGCTGCTGGCGTAGCGAGTGGATCAGCCCGTGCAGGTCGGAGGTGAGCCCGATAGGAAGTAGTTCGGCGTCCCAGCAGCCGTCCTCGCGGTAGACCACGACGGCAAAATCAAGGGCGTCTTCGTCTGCCATCGTCCATCCACCCGATCCCTGACCTGACGGCCACTAGTAGGGCACCCAATCGTTCCAGACGTGCCTACCCGCCGTGGGCGGCTCCGACCAAATTGTGATCAAAACCAGTTCCGCGACGTGCCGGTACGTTCCACACAAGATAGCGTTGTCCCTTATGGAAACCCTCGTCGTCGATCATCCCTTGGTGGCGCACAAGCTCACCGCGCTGCGGGATGTCCGCACCGACTCGCCGACGTTCCGCAGGCTCGCGGACGAACTGGTGACTCTGCTCGCGTACGAGGCCACTCGTGACGTCCGGGTGACCGACGTCACGGTGCGCACGCCCGTCGCCGAGGCCCATGGTGTACGGCTGGCGCGGCCGTACCCGCTGGTGGTCCCGATCCTGCGGGCCGGGCTCGGCATGTTGGAGGGCATGACGCGGCTGCTGCCCACGGCGGAGGTCGGTTTCCTCGGCATGATCCGCAACGAGTCGACGCTCCAGGCGGAGACCTACGCCACCCGGCTGCCCGACGACCTGTCCGGCCGGCAGTGCTACGTCGTGGACCCGATGCTGGCCACCGGCGGCACGCTGGCGGCGGCGATCCAGTTTCTGTTCGACCGGGGCGCGGTCGACGTGACGGCGCTCTGCCTCCTGGCGGCGCCGGAGGGCCTGGCGCACATGGACAAGGTGTTCGCCAATTCCGGCAAGCCCATCCGCTTGGTAACGGCCGCTCTTGACGAGCGGCTGAACGAGAACGGCTACATCGTGCCCGGCCTCGGGGACGCCGGCGACCGTCTCTACGGCGTGGTCTGAGAACCTCTTTCCCTCTCCATGGACCTGCTCTTCGTTACATACTGTGTTTGTGTGGGTACGAAGAGTAAGGAAGCCGTCCCATTTTCCGGGATGCGGGCGTGAGGGAGCACGATGAGCGATCGCACCGAAGCCGATCCGAGTCCGTACGCGGACGTCGAGACGGCGCTGCGCGACGAGTTCGCCGGCGTCCACTCCGCGACCACGGTCACACGCTGCGTCGAAGCCGCTCATTACGGTGCGCTAGAGGTGACCGGCTACGCCCATGCGGGCCTCGTCGAGCGGATCGCGCGTAAGCACCTTCACGTTCTGGCGCTCGTGGCCAGCGAGCGCGGCTAAGAAGATCACAACTAACCGGCGCAGTTGCGCTTTACCCCGGCTAGGTAGTGGGTAACGTATACGGCGGGTGTAGTGGGTAAGTGGTACGGAGGCGACAGTGCAGGTCAAAAAAGTCCTCACCTACGGTGGTATCGCATTCGTTGCGTACTACCTGTTCGCGCGACCAGCGGACGCCGCTGACGCGGTCAGAGGGGCGTTCGACACGGTCTTCAACGCGGCCGACTCGCTGGCTCAATTTGTGAACAGCCTCGCATGAGACTTGTGACCCACGGGGACTCTGCTCCGTCGTCGGTCAACCGCTACCTACTCCCCCACGAACACCAGGTCATCATGGTGCGGCGTCACCCAGCCGTGCTGCTCCGTCCGGTCGCCGAGGTCTTCGGCGGCCTGATCATCGCCGGACTGCTGAGCAAGTTCTTCGGCGACAAGGGGGGCGGCACGGCCCTCGTTGTCGTCTGGTGGCTCTGGCTGCTGCTCTTGATCCGTTTTGTATGGAAAGTCGCGGAGTGGTCGGTTGACTACTTTGTGGTTACTTCGAAGCGGATGCTACTGACCACGGGTTTGATCACCCGTAAGGTCGCGATGATGCCGCTGCAGAAGGTCACGGACATGAGCTTCCAGCGGTCCCTGCTGGGGCGCATGCTCGGTTACGGGGAGTTCATCCTCGAGTCGGCGGGCCAGGACCAGGCCCTGTCCAACGTGGAGTACATTCCCTACCCCGAGACCCTGTATCTGGAGGTCTGCCAGATGCTTTTCCCCAGCAAGGACGAGGGGGACGATTAATCTCCTCGTAGGGAATTCTTCGGGCGGGGATACCCGATTCGGCTACTTCATGCAATCATTTGCGTGTTGTTGACCCTTCCCCGCCTTGAGAGATGAGATGCCGAGTCAGGGAACCATCGGTGACCGCGTCCGAGGACTGCGGCTGAACAGGCGGATGTCCCAGGCCCAGTTGGCCGGGCCCGACCTGTCGGACAGTTACGTCTCACTCATCGAGTCAGGCAAGCGTACGCCGACTCCTGTCGTGGCCCGCCTTCTCGCCGAACGGCTGGGCTGCACCACCGAATTCCTTCTGCACGGCATCGAGCCAAGGCAGCGCATCGACACCGAGCTCGGGCTGAGACACGCCGAGCTGGAGCTGCAGCACGGCGACGCGGCCACGGCAGCCGAGCGCTTCACCGAGATCGTGAAGGCCGCGGACGAGGAAAACGCGATGCTCACCGCGCAGGCCCGCTTCGGCCGTGCGCGCGCACTCGAAGCACAGGGCCGCCTCGGGCAGGCCGTCGAGGCGTTCGAACGGCTGCGCCGCGAGGCCGCCGCCCACCCCGAGCGCCTGGCCGACCTGCCGCTGACCGTCGCGCTGAGCCGCTGCTACCAGCGGGCCGGCGACCGGCTCAGGGCACGCGACCTGGCCGCGAACGCGCTCGCGCAGGCGTCGAGGCTGGCGATCATGCAGGGTGAGCTCGCGGTGGACCTCGCCGCGGCGCTGATCGAGACGCAGGGGGAGGGCGACTCGGCGGCGATCACCTTCGTCAAGCAGGTGCTGGACGTAAGCGGCGTATCGCTTGTTCTGGACCGTTCCGGAGAGATCCACGCCCTGTGGCAGGCGAGCATCGCCGCGGCCGCGGGCGAGGACTCCGCTCTGGCGGTCCGCCTGGCCGACGATGCCATCATGGCCGGTCGCGCCGGCCGGATCGGGCGCCAGCTCGCCGTCACCGCCATGCGGTGGGCGAAGCTGGAGACGTCTCCGGTCGACGAGGCGGAGACACTCGCCGCCGCCGCGACGACCGTCTTCGCCGGGCTGCCCGGCATGACGGCCGAGCACGGCGAGAGCCTGGTCGCCCACGCCCAGGTACGCCTGCGCGCCGGCGAGTCCGCCAAGGCGGGCGAGCTGGCCGGAGCCGCGATCGACCTGCTCGCGAGCTCTCCGATCAAGGCCGAGGCGCACCTGGTGACCGCCAAGGTCTCGATGGGGCTGGGCGGCGACGCCTCCGTACACCTGAACGCCGCCCGCGACGTGCTCGCCGGGCTCGGCCGTCCGATGTACGGCTCCGACCGGCAGGCCGCGCGTTCCTGGCGTGAGCTCGGTGACCTCTACGGCGAGGCGAACGCGCCCGACCAGCAGACGGCGGCCTACCGCAGGGCGCTCGAAGCGGCAGGCGTACGCTCGTTCATGGCGGGGGTTACAACCGACGCCCAGATCACGCACGGCAGTAGTTAGCCGACTCCGCTGACCAGGGCCTTTCGGGTGGAGGCCCTGGTGATGGCACCTGCCCGGCAGGCTTAGACTTGCGCCTCTCAGGCAGGAATAATTAGGGTCTACCAGTCATTGACTCATAGGATGATTGGTTTCCCCGGAGGAGGCAGACTGTGAGTCTGCGTACGGCACAGCGGGCATCGCTCGTGGACCAGGTGATCGATCAGCTCAAGGAGCAGATCACGTCAGGGTCGTGGCCGTTGAACGGCAAGATCCCGACGGAGACCGTTCTGGCCGAGCAGCTCGGGGTCGGTCGCAACACCGTCAGGGAAGCCGTACGCGCGCTCACTCACGCCGGCCTGCTCGACTGCCGCCAGGGCGACGGCACCTACGTACGGGCCACCAGCGAGCTGTCCGGGGCCATGCTGCGCCGGCTGCGTCAGGCGGAACAGCTGGAGATCCTCGAAGTACGCCGCGCGCTGGAGGTCGAGTCGGCCCGCCTGGCCGCCACCCGCCGCACCGACACCGACATCCTCAACATCGAGAGCCGTCTGGCCGAGCGCGACCGCGCCTGGGAGGCCGACGACCCCGACGCGTTCGTGGAGGCCGACCTGGCCTTCCACATGGCCGTCGCGCATGCCACGCACAACCTGGTGCTCATCGACCTGTACGAGGACTTCTCGGCCGCGCTGCGGGCCAGCATCACCGCCGCGGGCACCTCGCTCAACAAGAGCTACATCCCGCACGACGCGATCGCCCGCGCCATCGCCGCCGGCGACGCCGCCGCGGCGGAGCGCGCCGGGCACGCGTGCATGGAGCACATTCTCATCGCCCTCACCGACGAGAGCTGACCCTCCTCAGTCTTCACGGGTACCCTCCTCGGCCACCACAAGGGCGTCGATCGCGGCGAAGAAGGCCGCGATCCCGGGCAGGTTGGCGCCCTTCTCACGCGAGGCGGCGAAGTCGGCGGGCGATCGCCATTCGACGACGTCCAGCCATTCGTCGCCGGGCAGGCGCACCAGGCGGGCGTTCAGGAACCCCGCGCGGTCCTTCGCGAAGTCGGCCAGCATGGCGGGGCGCGCAGCCAGGAGTTCGTCGGCTCTGGCCGCCTTGAAACGGGTGAGTTCCACAGTGGTCGTCATGCGGCTAAAGTATAGTAACGATTAATGATAGTCAAGATTAGTGACTATATGGAGGTTGCCGTGCGGCGCAGCGAGCACAAGAAGATCGACCCTGACCTGGGGATCCTCGCCAGCCGGACGTTGTTCGCCTTCCAGCGGGAGTTGTTCGCCACCATCGCCAAGCAGGGCCACGGCCGCATCCGGCCCCGGCACGGCGCCGTCCTCGCCTACCTGGACCCCGAAGGCAGCCGCGCCACCGACCTTTCCGCGCAGTCGGGGCAGCACAAGCAGGTCATCGGGACGCTGGTGGACGAGCTGGTGGGGTTGGGGTACGTGGAACGGCGGCCGGACCCTAAAGACCGGCGGGCCAAGCTGATCGTGCCGACGGAGCTGGGACTGGACCAGATGGCCAAGGCGGACGCGCTGGTGGAAGAGATCGAACACCGCCACGCGGCCAAGGTGGGGGACGCGGAGTGGGCGGCCTTCAAACGCGTGTTCCGCGAGATCACCACCTGACCTGCCGGCCCACACGAGGCGGGGTTCCCAGCGCTGGGATCGGAGGGCCGTTGCGGTGGGGCATCTGTCCGACGTGAGAAGCGATCCCCCCGATCGGCGCCCGCGCACGGCGGCGGGTGGCGTGGGGGTGGCTGCGCCGTAATGGAAATGAGGATTTACCCCTGGCGAAGGGACATCACGAGATAGCGGAAATCCGGCTCCGCGTCGCCGGGCACGTCCTGGATGAGAGCCGGGCGGGTGGAGGATTCCATGTTGATGCGGGCCAGCTCCGTCTCCACGCCGGTCAGGCCGTCGAGCAGGAAGTGGGACTGGAAGGCCATCTGGATGTCGTCGCCGCCGCGCAGTTCGCATTCGACGACCTCGGTGCCGCGGCCGATGTCGCCGCCGCCCGCCTGGATCAGCACCTGGTTCTTGCTGAACGTCAGCCTGATCGCCGTGTTGCGCTCCGCCACCAGCGCCACGCGCTTGATCGCCTCCACGAACGGCGTCACGCGGACGTCGGCGCGGATGGACCAGTCGGCGGTCAGGCGGGTGCGGTAGTCGATGAACTGCTCGTCGAGCAGGCGGACCGTCGTGCTCCGGCCCACGCTCTCGAAGCCGGCCACGCCGTCGCCCATCGCGATCAGCACCTCGCCGCCGCGCAACGACTTGGCCACCTCGACCAGCACCCGCGCGGGCACCATCGCGGAGACCGCCACGTCGGGCCGGGCGGGGCGCCAGGTGAAGTCGCGGGCGGCGATCCGGTAGCGGTCGGTGGCCGCCATCGCGACGTTCTCGCCCTCGATATCGACGCGGATGCCGGTCAGCATGGGCAGCGTGTCGTCACGGCTGGAGGCGGGCGCCACCTGCGTCACCGCGCTGGCGAACACGCCCCCGCCGATGGCGCCGATGCCCGGCGGCATGGTGGGCAGGGTCGGGAAGTCGTCGACGGGCATCGTGATCAGGCCGAACTCGGCGCTGCCGCAGGTCAGGATGGCTTCGGCGCCCTCCGTCACGATCTGGACGTCCTCGGCGGGCAGGCTCCGGCTGATCTCGGCCAGCAGGCGGCCGGGGATGAGCACCTTGCCGGGCTCGGCCACGTCGGCCTCGACCCTGGCCTGGGCGGAGACGTCGTAGTCGAACGCCGCCAGGCTCAGCTCGTCGCTCGCCTCGATCAGCAGCCCGGACAGCACGGGGACGACAGGCCGGCTGGGCAACACCCTGGCCGCCCATGCCACCGCGTCTGCCAGCACATCACGGCTAACCCGGAATTTCACCTGATCTACCCTTTCGTGTCACCTGCCTCCTAAGAAGGTATCCGGTGCCACCGACAAAGCAGCCCGTCACCGGCTGTTGAGGTAGGTGAGAACGGCCAGGACACGGCGGTTGTCGTCGTCCGACGGCGCCAGGTCGAGCTTGGCGAAGATGTTGGCCGTGTGCTTGGCCACCGCGCTCTCGCTCAGGTACAGGCGCTGCGCGATCGCCGCGTTGGAACGCCCCTCGGCCATGACCTCCAGGACCTCGCGTTCGCGCGGGGTGAGGGCGGTTAAGGGTTCGTTGCGGGCGTTGCTGGCCAGCAGCTTGGAGATGACCTCGGGGTCCATGGCGGTGCCGCCGGCCGCCACGCGGCGTACCGCGTCGACGAACTGGTCGGCGTTGAAGACGCGGTCCTTCAGCAGGTAGCCGATGCCGCCGGAGCCGTCGGCCAGGAGTTCGCGGGCGTAGAGCTGCTCGACGTGCTGGGACAGCACCAGGATCGGCAGGCCGGGGATCTTCCTGCGCGCCTCCAGGGAGGCCTTGAGGCCCTCGTCGGTGAGGGTGGGCGGCAGCCGTACGTCCACGACGGAGACGTCGGGGCGCAGCTCGATCAGGGCCTTCAGCAGCTCGGGACCGGTCTCCACCGCGCCCACGACCGTGAAGCCGTGCGCCTGGAGAAGGCGGACGAGCCCGTCGCGGAGCAGGTACAGGTCTTCTGCTATGAGAACGCGGTTCAGCATCGGTTGAATGATAGGCGGGGCGGAGCCCACTGGCCCTTGTGGGAATGGGTCGCGGGGATCAGGACGGCCGCCACGTACATGGTGCCGCCGACCAGCATCATCAGGGCGATGACCGGCCACTGCCACTGCTCCGGCAGGTAGAGGGCGAGGAACCAGGCCTTCTCGTCGACGGAGAAGACCTTGAAGATGGCGGCCACCATGCCCTGCGGGAAGAACGGGCACCAGGCGGTCAGCCACAGGAAGACGACCACGCAGGTCTTCCACAGCGGCATCTTCGGCAGAGCGCCGGACGACCACTTCTCCGGCAGGGAGCGCGGCAGCTCCATCGTGACCGTGGTGGGGCCGCCGGGCGGGCTGTGCAGGGCCAGGACGCCGTCGAAGGCGGCCAGCCTGCGTTCGATCCCGGCCAGTCCGCTGCCCTTGGCGGGGTCGGCGCCGCCCAGGCCGTCGTCCTCGACGGTGATGCGCAGGTCGCCGTCGTGCTGGCTGATGTCGACGCGGGCGCACTCGGCCTGACCGTGGCGGGCGGCGTTCGACAGCAGCTCACTGACGGCGAAGTACGCGGCCGCCTCCACCGGCGCCTCGGGGCGGTGCGGCAGGTCCACATCCACCTCGACACGCAGCGGGCTGTCCATCGCCATCGCCCGTACGGCGTCGCCGATCCCCCGCTCGGCCAGCACGGGCGGATGGATGCCGCGCACCACGCGGCGCAGCTCGGTCAGCGTGTCGGCCGAGGCGTCGCGGGCCTTGGCCAGCAGGGCCTTGGCGGCCGCCGGGTCCTTCTCGACGAGTTCCTCGACGGCGCCGAGCGTCATGCCGAGCGCCACCAGCCTGGCCTGGGTGCCGTCGTGCAGGTCCCGCTCGATCCTGCGCATCTCGGCGGCCTGCGTGTCGTTGGCCAGGTTGCGCACCCTGTCCAGGTGGCGTACGCGCCCCGCCAGCAGGCTCGCCGCGGTGGGCGCCAGCAGGGCGCGCGCCCACAGGGCGTACAGCCGGACCCCCACGCGCGGCAGGAAGACGAGCAGCGGCGCGAGCGTGAACTTGACCACCGGGTCCCACAGCAGCCACAGCGAATCCCGCCAGGAGGCCGTGTCGCTGATCAGCCACTTCCAGCGGTTGCTCCAGTCGGGAATCCGCGGGGTCTTGTAGAGCGTGCGGTCGTGGCGGTACCAGCCGTCCGGCTGGGGCTGCGCCGGCGGCGGCTTCGGCAGGTACGGCGAGGCGATCTCGACCCCGGCCCACTCCCGAGCCCAGCGCCGCGTCAGCTCGGCCGCCCACCGGATCATCATGACCTGCGGCGGATAGAGGAACACCATGCCGAACGCGAAGGCCAGCGTGAGCATCGGCAACGCGACCAGCACCATGCCGACCTCGACGAACGCCATCGCGAGCAGGAGCATCGCGCGACCGAATCTCATGCCCTTCAGTGTGCAGGAACCCGGCGAATCAGACACTGCATCTAAGTACACCCTTGCCTGGGAGCTAGCGCGATTCCCCAGGGAACCGGGTGTTCTTAGCGTCTGAGGCATGGACCTGATCGAAGTCACCAACCTCCGCAAGAGCTACAAAGACCATGTGGCCGTCGAGGACGTCTCGTTCTCCGTCGAGGAAGGCGAGATCTTCGGCATCCTCGGGCCCAACGGAGCCGGCAAGACCACCACCGTCGAGTGCGTCTCCGGCCTGCGCCGCCGCGACGGCGGCCAGATCAGCGTGGCCGGCGTCGACCCCGGCCGCGACCGCGACCGGCTGCGCCGCATCCTCGGCGCCCAGCTCCAGAGCTCCCAGTTGCCCGACCGCATCAAGGTGTGGGAGGCCATGGACCTGTACGCCTCCTTCTACCCCGATCCTGCCGACTGGCCGGAACTGCTCGACCTGGTCGGCCTGACCGCCAAGCGGAACGCCGTGTTCGCCAAGCTCTCCGGCGGCCAGCGGCAACGGCTGTCGGTGGCGCTGGCACTGGTCGGGCGGCCGCGCGTGGCCGTACTGGACGAGCTGACCACCGGACTCGACCCGCAGGCGCGGCGCGACGTGTGGGAGCTCGTGGAGCGGATCCGCGCCGACGGCGTGACGGTCCTGCTGGTCACCCACTTCATGGAAGAGGCCGAACGGCTCTGCGACCGCGTGGCCCTCATCGACGGGGGCAGGGTGGCCGCGGTCGACACCCCCGCCGGGCTGGTGGCGTCCGTGGACGGTGAGCAGGAGGTCAGCTTCCGGCCCTCCTCCCCCGTGGACGAGGCGATCCTGCTCGCCCTGCCCGAGGTGCGCTCGGTCGAGCGCAGCGGCGCCCGGCTCGTCGTCACCGGCTCCGGCAACCTCGCGCCCGCCGTCACGCTCGCGCTGGCTGAACACCGGATCGTCCCCACCGACCTGCGCATCGAGCAGGCCAACCTGGACGACGCCTTCCTCGCCATCACCGGAAAGAAGCTCATCCCATGATGAAGATCCTCGCCGTCGAGACCAAGCTCCAGCTGCGCGAATGGCCGGGCATCGCGTTCACCGTCGCGCTGCCGCTGGCGTTGCTGCTCGTCCTGGGCAGCATGCCGGGCTTCTCCGAACGCAAGCCCGAGCTGAGCGGCCAGTCGCTCAACGACACCCAGATGCCGGCCATGATGACCATGCTCGCGCTGCTCACGCTGGCCTTCACCGTCCTGCCCTCGACCCTGACCGCCTACCGCGAGCGCGGCGTGCTGCGCAGGATGTCGACCACGCCCGTGCACCCGGCCCGCGTCCTGGCCGCCCAGCTCGTCATCAACCTCGCGATCGCCGTGCTGTCCACGGTGCTGCTCATCGTCTGCGCCCGTCTCGTGCTCGGCACCGTGCCGCCGCGCGCCCTCGTCTCCTTCGCCCTCGTCTATCTCCTCGGTACGGCCGCGCTCCTGGCCATGGGCCTGGTGGTGGCGGCGATGCTGAAGACCAGCAAGGTGGCGGCGCCGGTCGGATCGGTGATCATGTTCCCGTTGATGTTCGTCGCGGGCATGTGGATCCCGCGCGAGCTCATGTCCCCGGTCCTGCGCACGATCGGCGACTTCTCCGTGGCCGGGCCATTCGCCCAGGCTCTGCGCGACACCTGGGCGGGCAACGCGCCCCAGCTGCCGCACCTGGCCGTCATGGCCGGTGGGCTGCTGGTGTTCGGCGGGCTGGCCGTACGGCTGTTCCGGTGGGAGTGACTCAGCCCCAGACCGGGCGGGCGCCGCGTACCCCGGACAGGATCGAGTACAGGGACGAGGTGGCGGTGACGAACAGGCGGTTGCGCTTGGGGCCGCCGAAGACCAGGTTCGCCACCTGCTCGGGGAACTTCAGGCGGCCCAGCAGGGTGCCGTCGGGGTCGTAGCAGTTGACCGCCTTGCCGCACGCCGCCCAGACCCGGCCGGTGTCGTCCAGGCGCAGGCCGTCGAAGCTGCCGTGCTCGGTGTCGGCGAAGACCTTCCCGCCGGTCAGCCGGCCGTCCTCGTGCACGTCGAACAGGCGGATGTGGTTGGCCTGGGTGTCGGCGACGTACAGCTGCTTCTCGTCGGTGGAGAACGCGAGGCCGTTGGGGCGTTCGAAGTCGCCGGCCACGACGCGTACCTCGGCGGTGCCCGGGTCCACGCGGTAGACGTGGCAGCCGTCGATCTCCTGCTCGGCCCGGTGGCCCTCGTAGTCGCTGATGATGCCGTAGGGCGGGTCGGTGAACCAGATGGAGCCGTCGGAGCGTACGACCACGTCGTTGGGACTGTTGAGGCGCTTGCCCTTCCACCGGTCGGCGATCACGGTCACGCGCCCGTCGGCCTCGGTACGGGTGACCCGGCGGGTGCCCTGCTCGCAGGAGATCAGCCGCCCGACCCGGTCGAGGGTGTTGCCGTTGACGTAGTCGGCCGGCTCGCGGAAGGGGCCGACGTGGCCGGTCATCTCGTCCCAGCGCAGCAGGCGGTCGTTGGGGATGTCGCTCCAGACCAGGAAGCGTCCGGCCGGGAAGTAGACCGGGCCCTCGGCCCAGCGGGTGCCGGTGTGCAGCACCTCCGTCCACAGGTCCCCGCGGATCTCGGCGGCGCGCGGATCGAACGGCTCGAACTCGGTGGGAATCACGGTCGTCATAGCAGAAGCAAACCTCATCCGGCAATGGAAGGCTATGGCCGACTACCATCCTGTTGTGGACAACATTGACAGGATGCTGATCGGTCAGCTCCAAGAGGACGCCACGCGGTCGTACGCCGCGCTCGGCAAGGCGGTGGGGCTGTCCAGCGGCGCCGCCCACGAGCGGGTCCGCAAACTACGCGAACGCGGCGTCATCCGGCGCACCACCATCGACGTGGACCCGGTCGCCACAGGACGCGGCGTGCTCGCCTACGTCCTGGTCGACGGCAGCGTGTGGATGGGCGGCACAACCGAGCCGCTCAAGGCCATCGACGGCGTCGAGGAGGCCCATATCATCGCCGGTCCCGCCTCCGTCCTGGTCAAGGTCCGTACGGCCGGCACCGAGCAGCTCCAGGAGGTGCTGCGCGAGATCTTCGACATCGACGGCGTCACCGGCACCCAGACCATCGTCGTGCTGGAGACCCTCTTCGATCGCCCGACACAGGTGACATAGGCTGCGCAGATGAGCAAGGCGCCGTGGAATTCCAAGGAGCTCACCGTCGGCCAGCTGTCCGAGCGCAGCGGGGTCGCGGTCTCCGCGCTGCACTTCTACGAGGCCAAGGGCCTGATCGACAGCCGCCGCACCACCGGCAACCAGCGCCGCTACTCGCGCGACACCCTGCGCAGGGTCGCCTTCATCCGGCTGGCCCAGCGCATCGGCATCCCGCTCAAGACCATCAAGGACGCGCTCGCCCAGCTCCCCGAGGAGCGCACGCCCAACCGCGAGGACTGGGCCAAGCTCTCCGCCGCGTGGCGTACCGAGCTCGACGACCGCATCGAGCAGCTTCAACGGCTGCGCGACGACCTGACCGACTGCATCGGCTGCGGGTGCCTGTCGCTCGACCGGTGCGTACTGGCCAACCCCTTCGACCGCCTGGGCGACGAGGGGCCGGGAGCCAGGCGCATCGACACCCGGCTCTCCCCGGCCTCCAACTGCGCGGCCTGCTAGTTCTTCGCCGGTGGCACGATGAGAGTCGGGCGGTGCGCGTGGTGCAGCACGTGGTTGGACACACTGCCCAGCAACACCGAGCGCACCCCGGCCAGCCCCCGCGAACCGGTCACAATCAGCGAGGCGTCGATCTCGTCGGCCACGTCCACGATGGTCTTCCAGATCGACTCGCGGTCGGCCACCGCGCGTGCCGTCACGTCGCTCAGACCGGCCTTCACCGCCAGCTCCGCACCCTCCTTGGCCTGCTGCTCGGCCAGTTCCTTCCACTCCTCGCCCTGGTCGGAAATCAGCGCGGGCCCGGCGATGGGGTGCCGCTTCAGCTGCACGAGCAGCGGCTCCCACACCGTGATCACGACCGTCGACTCCCGGGCGAGGTGCTCGCCCGCGAACTCGATGGCCGCCTTCGCGTCGGCGGAACCGTCATAGGCGATCAAGATGGTCATGGCTTCTTCCCTTCGCTGTAGTCATCTGCTAAGGCACCGCGAAGATCAGCCCGATTCCGCCGCCGCGTGTCTACTGGGTCACACCGGCGGCCACGCCTCACCCCACGCGGTGTCGCGGGCCGCGCTGTAAAGCTCGCCGTCGCGCTTGGAGACGTTCTGGTCGCTGACGCCGTCGCCGCACAACGTCAGCGTCACCAGCCCCTTGCGGGTACGCGGATGGCGCAGCACCCGCGCCGCCGGCGGCGTGACCGGCGCCGACGTCGCCACGACATAGGAGAACTTCTCGTCCTCGAAGCCCAGCGAGCCCGCCTTGAGCCGCCGGTGCAGGCTCTCGCGCGGCAGCCGGGCGGCGAAATGGCACCAGTCGCCGGGCGCGAGCGGGCACGCCTCCTCATGGGGACAGGGAGCCGCGATGTTCATGCCCAGCTCGACCAGGAGGTCACGGACGGCCAGCACCCGCGCGAACCCGTCCGGCGAACCCGGCTCGACCACGGCCAGCATCCCGGCCCGCCCGGCCAGCCTCCTGATCAGCGGCAGCCGGGCCGCCTCCGGCAACTCCCCCAGCACGTACGACACGGTCACCAGGTCGGCCGGTTCCGTAGTGATGTCTTTCACCAGATCGGCCTGGCGCCAGGTGGCCTGCCGTACCGCGGGATGGGCGGAACGGGCGGCCAGCGCACGGCCGAGGCCGGCGGCCGCGCGGTCGCGCTCAAGGACGGTCACCTCGCGCAGGCCGGGCCAGCAGTCGGCGGCCGCCCAGACCGCCGCGCCGGTGCCACCCCCGACATCCAGATGGGTACGCGGGCCGAAACCCGGCGCCACGGCCGCCGCCTGGGCCAGGGCGGACCGGACGGCGGCGAAGGTGGCCGGCATGCGGACCGCCGCGTAGGCGGCCACGTCGGTCGCCGACCGCAGCGCGGGCCGGTCGATGGGACGGTGGTAACGCGCCGTGAGCTCGGCGGCCGAGGCGGCCAGGTCGTGCTCACGGTGGGACTCGAGCTCTTCGGTCAGGGCATGCCTGAGCTCGGCAGGCAGGGCATACAAAAGGAGACTCCTCGGCTGGAGAAGGGACGCTGGAACCGGATGACGTCCTTGACCTGCATGGGCACCTCCTGGGGTCGCCAGGCAGGCTAACTCCGCGGCGGCGGGGGCGTCATCCGGTTTTTCGCGTCAGTGCTGGGCCATGTCGACGAACCGGCTGTAATGGCCCTGGAAGGCCACGGTGACCGTGGCGGTGGGACCGTTACGATGCTTGCCCACGATCAGGTCGGCTTCGCCGGCCCGCGGCGACTCCTTCTCGTAGGCGTCCTCACGATGCAAGAGGATCACCATGTCCGCATCCTGCTCGATGGATCCGGACTCGCGCAGGTCGCTGACCTGGGGGCGTTTGTCGGTGCGTTGTTCGGGGCCGCGGTTGAGCTGGGACATCGCGATGACCGGGACCTCAAGCTCCTTCGCCAGCAGCTTGATGCCTCGCGAGATCTCCGAGACCTCGTTCTGGCGGCTTTCCGTCTTCTTCGGCGAGCTCATCAGCTGGAGGTAGTCGATGATGACGAAGCGCAGGTCGTGGCGCTGTTTGAGGCGCCGGCACTTGGCCCGGATCTCCATCATGGACATGTTGGGCGAGTCGTCGATGAACAGCGGCGCCTCGGCCACCTCGCTCATCCGCCGGGCCAGCCGGGTCCAGTCGTCGTCGCTCATCATGCCGGAGCGCATCGCGTGCAGCGCGACCCGGGCCTCGGCCGAGAGCAGGCGCATGGTGATCTCGTTGCGCGACATTTCCAGCGAGAAGATGACCGTGGTCATCCCGTTCCTGATCGCCGCCGAGCGCGCGAAGTCCAGTCCGAGCGTGGACTTGCCCATGGCGGGGCGGGCGGCCACGACGATCATCTGGCCCGGGTGGAGTCCGTTGGTGAGCTGGTCGAGGTCCTGGAAACCGGTGGGTACGCCGACCATGTGGCCGCCGCGGCTGCCGATGGCCTCCAGCTCGTCGAGGGCGCCGGGCATGATCTCCGACAGGGGGCGGTAGTCCTCGGAGGTGCGGCGCTCGGTGACCTTGTAGATCTCGGCCTGGGCGCGGTCGACCAGGTCGTCGACCTCTTCGTTCTGGCCGCCGTAGCCGTAGGAGACGATGCGGGTGCCGGCCTCGATGAGACGGCGCAAAATGGCCTGTTCGCGGACGATCTTCGCGTAGTAGCCCGCGTTGGCGGCCGTCGGGACGACCGCGGTCAGCGTGTGGAGGTAGGCGGCGCCGCCGACCCTGGCCATCTCGCCGCGCTTCTGCAGTTCGTCGAAGACGGTGACGGCGTCGGCCGGCTCGCCTCTGCCGTAGAGGTCGGTGATGACGTCGTGGATGATCTGGTGGGCGGGCCGGTAGAAGTCGTCGGAACGCAGGATCTCGATGACGTCGGCGATGGCGTCCTTGGACAGCAGCATGCCGCCCAGGACCGACTGCTCCGCCTCGATGTTGTGGGGCGGGGTACGTTCGAAACTCGGGCCGCCACCGCCGCCCGGCTCTTCGTCGTCCATGCTTACCGCGCCCCCTCGAACTAGCAGGCGGTCGCACCACCCCCACTTGTAGCCGACCGGTCTGACAGTTTCGCGGGTTCCGCGAGGTACGGCAACGCGGCCTGTGGACAAGGCTGTGGTCAAGCTGTGCACGACGCGCCTCAGGGTGTGGGAGCACTGTGGACAGCCCTGGGGATAACTCTGGACAGCACCCTCAAACAGCGTCTTGACCTGGGGAAACAATGTCCACCGACTGTGGAGGAAAGAAAGTTGCCGCGACACGCCGTGTAAGGCTCATACTAGACAAATGCCCATTACCTCCCAGGATCGGGAGATTCTCCGACTAGCCGTGCCCGCCTTCGGCGCGCTGGTCGCCGAACCGCTCTTCCTGCTCGCCGACTACGCCATCGTCGGCCACGGTCTGGGCACCACCGCGGTCGGCGCGCTGGGCGTCGCGGGCACCGTCCTCGCGACCGTGGTGAACCTCTGCGTCTTCCTCGCCTACGGCACCACCGCCTCCGTCGCCCGCCTCACCGGGGCCGGACAGCACGCCCGCGCCATGCGCAGCGGCGTGGACGGCCTGTGGCTGGCGATCGGCATCGGCCTCGCCGTGATCCTCGTCGGCTGGCCGCTCGCGCCCACCGTGGTCGGCCTGTTCGGCGCGGCCCCGGACCAGGCCGGGCAGGCCGTCGTCTATCTGCGCATCAGCCTGCTCGGCACCCCGGGCATGCTCGTGGTGCTGGCCGGCACCGGCGTACTGCGCGGCCTGCAGAACACGCTCGCCCCGCTCGTCGTCGCGATCGGCTCCTTCGCGCTGAACGCCGCGCTCAACGCCTGGTTCGTCCTCGGACTCCACTGGGGCATCGCCGGTTCGGCCTGGGGAACGGTCGCCGCCCAGACGGCGGGCGCCGCCGTCTACCTCGTGATCGTGGTCAGAGGTGCGCGGACCCGCGGCGTCTCGCTACGCCCCGACTGGGCGGGGATCGGGCAGGCGGGCACGGCCGGGTTCGCGCTCCTGGTGCGGACCGTCTGCCTGCGCGTGGTGCTGGTCGTCGCGACCGTGGTGGCCACCCGCATGGGCCGCCCGGAACTGGCCGCGTACGCCATCGCCACCCAGGTCTGGACCCTGCTGGCCTTCGCCCTCGACGCGATCGCCATCGCCGGGCAGGCGATCACCGGACGGGCGCTGGGCGCCGGGGACGTCGCCGCGGCCAGGGCGGCCACCACCCGGATGGTGCGCTGGGGCCTGTGGTCGGGGGTCGTGCTGGGCGGGCTGGTGCTGGTGGCCAGGCCGTGGGTGCCGGGGCTGTTCGCCGCCGACCCGCAGGTCACCGCGGAGTTGCTGGCCGTGTTGTGGCCGGTCGCGCTCTTCCAGCCGATCTGCGGGATCGTGTTCGTCCTCGACGGCGTGCTCATCGGCGCGGGCGACCAGAAGTACCTGGCGTGGGCGGGGGTGTGGACGACGCTCGCCTACCTTCCGGCCGCGCTGTTCGCCGCCGGATGGGGCATCGTTGCACTTTGGTGCGCGCTAGGGGTGTGGATGGTTGCACGACTGATCACGCTGGTACGGCGGGCCTCCGGCACTGCCTGGCTGGTGACCGGGGCGTAACCGTCCCGTGCTTGTCGTCAGGTGAACGGTAAGGCACTGTGAGCGGGTTCACAGAGCTGAGTGGGTTGCCTTTGTCCACGATCATGCGCCGTTTACCACCGTCCGAGGCCACCGGGTTACGCACCGGTGCCCGGCACCGCCTCGCGCAACTTTACCGCCCCGCCGACCTCGTGGTCCTCGGCCTGGGCGCGACGATCGGTGCCGGCATCTTCAGCGTCGCCGGCGTACAGGCGGCGACCGCCGCCGGGCCGGGCGTCCTGCTGTCCTTCATGATCGCCGGGATCGCCTGCCTGCTCGCGGCCCTGTGCTACGCCGAGCTGTCGTCCACGATGCCGACCTCGGGCACCGCCTACACCTTCGCCTACGTCATCTTCGGCGAGGTCTGGGCGTGGGTCATCGGGTGGGCGCTCATCCTGGAGCTGCAGCTCGCCTCGGCGGTCGTGGCCAAGGCGTGGTCCCTGTACGCGGCGCAGCTGCTGACGGACTTCGGGATCCGCCTGCCGTACCCGGAGGCGTTCTCCAATGGGTTCGCCCTGTTCATCCTGGCGCTGCTGACCGGCATCGTCTCCTTGGGCGCGCACGTCGGGTTGCGGGCGCTGTGGGTGATCGTCAGCGCCAAACTGCTGGCCATCGCGGCGGTGCTGGTCGTGGGCGCGCTGCACATCGACGTGGCCAACTTCGGCGACTTCTTCGTCGAGGCCAAGCCCTCGCCGACGCCGCCGGACACGGTGCTGGAAGTGGTGTTCGGGCAGAGCCAGACGTTCGGCTGGTTCGGGGTGTTCGCCGCCGCCTCGGCGATCGCCTTCGCCTACATCGGCTTCGACCTGGTGACCACGGCGGCTGAGGAGACGGTCAACGCGCGGCGGGCCGTACCGAAAGGCGTCATCAGGAGCCTGGTGATCGCCACGGTCATCTACCTCGGCGTCGCGATCGTGATGATCGGCATGGTGCCGTACGAGCGCATCGACGTAGACGCGCCCCTGTCCGGAGCGTTCAAGATCGCGGGCGTCGACTGGATGGTGCACGTCATCGACATCGGCGCGGTACTCGGGCTGACCACGGTCATCCTGGTCCTGCTGGTCGGGCAGACGCGTGTGATGTTCTCCATGGCCCGCGACGGCCTGCTCCCCCGCGGGCTGGCCACGATCAGCCGCCGCTTCCACACCCCGTCGCGGGTGACGTGGGTGATCGGCGTGATCGCGATGCTGCTCACCCAGTTCGTGCCGGTGTTCACGCTGCAGGAACTCGTCGTGCTGGGCGCGCTGTTCGCCTATCTGTTCGTGGCGGTGGGCGTGATCGTGATGCGCCGCCGCCTGCCCGACCTGGAGCGCGGCTTCACGGTGCCGCTCTCGCCGTGGCTGCCGGGCCTGTCGATCGTGGCGACCCTCTGGCTGATGGTGAACCTCCAGGTGCTCACCTGGGGGTGGTTCGCGCTGTGGATGGCCTTCGGCCTCGTGGCCTATCTCCTGTACGGCAAGCGCCACAGCCTCCTGGCGGCCGGCAACGCCAAGGTCGGCCGGGGCCGGCACAGGCGCTAGACCGGCTCAGAACCGCCCCGACTCCAGCACGGTGCTGAGAAACTCACGAGTGCGCGGATGTCCGGGATCGGTGAAGATCTTCTCCGGCGGGCCCTTCTCCACCAGCACGCCGTCGTCCAGGAAGCAGACCGTGTCGGCGATGTCGCGGCAGAAGCCCATCTCGTGCGTGGTGAGGATCATCGTCATGCCCGTGTCCTTGAGCTCCCTGATGACCCCCAGCACCTCGCGGACCAGGGCCGGGTCCAGCGCCGACGTCACCTCGTCCAGCAGCATCAGCCGAGGCTGCGTGGCCAGCGCCCGGATGATCGCCACCCGCTGCTGCTGGCCGCCCGAGAGCCGGTCGGGATAGGCCTCGGCCTTGTCCGCCAGCCCGAACCTGCCCAGCAGCCCCCGCGCCTGCTCCTCCGCCTCCCGCCGGCCGATCCCGTGGACCTGCCGGGGCGCGAGCGTGATGTTGTCGAGCACGCTCATGTGCGGGAACAGGTTGTACGCCTGGAACACCGTCCCGATCCGCTTACGCACGTCGTCGACGTCCACCCGCAGATCGGTGATCTCCTGCCCCTCCAGGTACACGGCGCCGTCGTCGACCGTTTCCAGCAGGTTCACGCAGCGCAGCAGGGTCGACTTGCCGGAACCCGACGCCCCGATCAGGCAGACCACCTCGTGCGAGTGGACCTCCAGGTCGATGCCGCGCAGCACGTGGTGGCCGTCGAAGTTCTTCCAGACGCCCTCGATCGTCAGCACGCTCATGCCCCACGCCGCCTCTGGGTTCGGGCGGCCAGGTAGTCGGTGAACCTGGCCATCGGGATGGTCAGCAGGAGGAACAGCAGCGCCGCCACCAGGTAGGAGGTGTAGTTGAACGTCTTGGCCGCGTGGATCTGCGCGGCGCGCAGCGCCTCGACGGCGCCGATGGTCGCGACCAGCGACGTGTCCTTCTGCAACGAGATGAAGTCGTTCAGCAGGGGCGGGACGACCCGCCGGGTGGCCTGCGGAACCACCACGAACCGCATCGTCTTCGCATGGCTCAGGCCCAGCGACCTGGCCGAGGCCACCTGGCTCGGATGGATGGACTCGATGCCCGACCTGAACACCTCGGCCACGTACGCGCTGTAGGACAGCGTCAGCGCGATGATGCCCAGCGTCACCGGGTCGGCGGGAATCCCCTGCAGGTTGAGCGCGGGCAGACCGAACCCGACCAGGTAGATCAGCAGCAGCGTGGGGACGCCGCGGAAGAAGTCGACGTAGAAGACCGCCAGTGCCCGCAACGGAAAGAAGACCGGGGCCTTCAACCCCCGCGCCAGCGCCAGCAGCAGACCGATCACCAGGATCAACGGCTCGGCGATCAGGAAGATCTTCACATTGAGCAGGAAGCCTTCGAGCACGTCCGGCAGCGCCCTGACGAAGTGCTCGGGGCTGAAGAAGGTCTCCTGAACCCGCGGCCACCCCGGCGCGTTGACCACCACCCCCACGATCAGCAGCAGGAAGATGATCGTCGACGCCGTGGCCACGGACGCCGACCGGCGGGCCCGCGACTTGCGGACCCGCTCGCGCTCGACCTGCCGATCGCTCTTGACCCAGGCGGTGGTCACTTCAGTTCCGGGGCCCCGGCGGCCGAGCCGAGCCACTGCTGCTCGATCTTGGCCAGCTCACCCTTGGACTTCAGCGTCTCGACGGCCTTGTCCACACAGGGCTTCAGCGCGCTGCCCTTCTCCATGACCAGCCCGAACTCCTCCGGCGCGCCGCCGGTCGAGCTGAACTGGCCGACGATCTTGGACTTCTCGACCTGGGCGGCGGTCACGTAGAAGGCGGTCGGCAGGTCCACCACGAGGGCGTCGACCTGCTTGTTCTTCAGCGCGTTGACCGCGTCGATCTGCTCGTTGTAGATGTTGGGGTCGGCGGCGGGCTGGATGACCTCCTTCACCGCGTCCAGCGAGGTGGTGCCGACCTGGACGCCGATCTTGGCGTCCTTGAGCTCGGCCAGGCTCTTCGCCCCGGCGTACTTACCGCCCTCGACGGCCACGATCGCCTGCTTGACCGTGTAGTAGCCCTTGGAGAAGGCGACGACGTTCGCGCGGTCGGGCGTGATGGAGACCTGGTTGACGTCGAAGTCGAACTTCTTCGGCCCCGGAGCGAACGCCGAGTCGAACTTCACCGTGCTCCACTGCACCTCGTCACGGTCAAACCCCAGCTCACCGGCTACGGCGAACGCCACCGCGCTCTCAAACCCCTGCCCGTTGGCCGGGTCGTCGTCCTTGAACCACGGGTCGTAGGCGGGCTTGTCGGTGCCGATGGTCAGCTTGCCGGCGGTGATGAGCTTGAGCTGGTCCTTGGTGCAGGCGGTGGAGGCCGAGGGGGCGGCGGAGGCGCCCGTGGTGTTGTCTGCGGGGGCACAGGCGACTACGGCGGCCGCGAGCGCTCCGAGCGCGAACAGCATCGAGGGACGGACCATGGCTGAGCCTCCAGGGAACACGGGGAAGAACGTTCCACATTCTACTAAGTTCAGCTAGGAAATAAGCCACGACCAGCCCTTACACCCCGTAACCCAACCACCCCCGATAGCCCACCCCGATCACCGCCCAGGAAGCGTCCCGACAACCCGGAACCCCACCCCTCAATCCGCCCCGAAAACACAACAACCACCCGCCCCAGAACACCCCCCAAGCCCGGCACCACCCGCCCAGCCCCGCGCCCCGGACAGACGCCACGTGGCCGACGGCGGAGGGCTAGCACGGGGTGTGATGTCCGGGTGTCGGGTGGGCAAGGTGGGCCGTTGCGGTGGGGACCACGTCCGACGTGAGAAGCGACCCCCACGATCGGCGCCCGCCGACGTCGGCGGGTGGCGTGGGGAGGGCGGAGCCGTAACGGACAGGGACGCTGTGACGGAAAGAGGCACGGGCGTTGTAGCAGAAAGAGACGCCAAAGGCCCTCGACCACAGAAGCGGAAGAGGGCCTGAGCGGAACGTGGGGCCGTCAGCCGGCGATGACCTCCACGTCGATGGAGGCGGAGACCTCCGGGTGCAGCTTGACGCTGACCTTGTGGCTGCCGAGGCTCTTGATCGGGTTGACGATCTCGATGCGGCGGCGGTCGAGGATCGGGCCGCCGGCGGCCTTGACCGCGTCGGCGACGTCGCCCGTGGTGACCGAGCCGAACAGGCGGCCGCTGTCGCCGGCGCGGGTGGCCAGCTTGACCTTGAGGGCACCGAGCTGGCCGGCGACCTCCTTGGCGGTGCCGAGGTCGCGGATCTCGCGGGCGTCACGAGCCTTCTTGATGGACTCGATCTGCTTCTCGCCGCCACGCGACCAGCGGATCGCGAAGCCGCGCGGGATCAGGTAGTTACGGCCGTAGCCGTCCTTGACCTCGACGACGTCGCCGGGGGCGCCGAGGCCGGAGACCTCGTTGGTGAGGATGAGCTTCATATCGACGAAACCTCCCTTAGCGCGCGGTGCTCGTGTAAGGCAGCAGAGCCACCTCACGCGCGTTCTTGATCGCGGTCGCCACGTCGCGCTGGTGCTGGGTGCAGTTGCCCGTCACCCGGCGGGCACGGATCTTGCCGCGGTCGGAGATGAACTTCCGCAGCAGCGCCGTGTCCTTGTAGTCGACGTAGGAGATCTTGTCGTGGCAGAACAGGCAAACCTTCTTCTTGGGCTTGCGCAGTGCCGGCTTAGCCATCGTGGTGCTCCTTTCAGAGCCCCGCTGTGATGCGGGAATGGACTCGGGCTTGTGGACTGGTGATTAGAAAGGCGGTTCGTCGCTGAAGTCGTTGCCGCCGCCGCCGAAGCCGCCGCCGCCCTGCTGCTGCTGACCGCCGCCACCGCCGCCGCCGAAACCGCCGCCCTGGGACGGGGCCGGGGACGCGGAGGCCCACGGGTCGTCGGCGGGACCGCCGCCGAAGCCGCCGCCACCGCCGCCACCCTGACGGGAGGTGCGGTTGACCTTGGCGGTCGCGTTGCGCAGGGACGGGCCGACCTCGTCGACCTCGACCTCGTAAACCGTGCGCTTCTCGCCTTCCTTGGTCTCGTAAGACCGCTGCTTGAGCCGCCCCTGAACGATGACCCGCATGCCGCGCTGCAGCGACTCGGCGGCGTTCTCGGCCGCCTGACGCCACACGTTGCAGGTCAGGAAGAGGCTTTCGCCGTCCTTCCACTCATTGGTCTGGCGGTCCATGAACCGCGGAGTGGACGCGACTCGGAAACGAGCCACGGCTTGACCCGTAGGGGTGAAGCGCAGCTCCGGGTCGTCGACAAGGTTGCCGACGATGGTGATGACGGTGTCGCCTGCTGCCATGGCTAGGAGCCTTCCTGAACTTCTTGGGTTACCGGCTCAGAGTACGGCTGCCGCCCGACAAAAGCCGGGAGACAAGCTTGGTTAGTGCACGTCGGGGCGGAGAACCTTGGTGCGCATGATGCCCTCGTTGAGGTTCATCTGCCGGTCGAGCTCCTTGACCGTCGCGGGCTCCGCGGACAGGTCGATGACGGCGTAGATGCCTTCCGACTTCTTGTCGATGTCGTAGGCGAGGCGGCGACGGCCCCAGACGTCGACCTTCTCCACGGTGCCGCCGTCGTTGCGGACGACGGTGAGGAACTGGTCGAGGGACGGTGCCACCGTACGCTCATCGAGCGAAGGGTCCAGGATGACCATTACTTCGTAACGACGCATGCGGGACTCCAACCTCCTCTGGACTCTTGCGGTCACGACGATCTGTCGTGACAGGAGGACGCTGACGTTTCTGCCCAGGCGCCCCTTTCGGCGCCAAAGGTCAATCACAACGCAGCCTGACCAGGTTACCAGCCGCTCACGGATGGGAAGGCCTGTAAGGACAAGGGGGTGGTGACCGTGCCACACATGCTGGAACCGTCCGACAGCGAACGCTCCATGCTCGCCCTCAACAGTGATGGACACGCGCATCCGCGTGAGAACGCCCTGGCCGTCGCGACGCTGGTCGTCGGCCTCGTGGCGTTCGTGGCGACGTTCTTCACCGGCGGGCACTGGGTGGCCTCGTGGGCCGGCGCGCTCGGATTCGGCATGGGCCTGTACTCGCAGTACGTCTCGGTGACCACGGGCGAGCGGGTTCTCAACATCATCGGTATCGTCGCGGCGTTCGTCGGCGTGGCGCTCGGCATCGCCCGGGGCGGCTTCCTTCCCTAGAAATGGTCTGAGGGGCCGCGAAGGCCCCGCAGACTCACCCGCCCAGGTGCAGATCGACACCGAGCAGGATCAGGAACCACAGGAATATGGCCAGCAGCGCCTCGGCCAGGTCTTTGAGCAGGGCCGGGGTGATGTAGTCGTGGATCCACGCAACGTAGATGCCGACGAGTACGTAGATCAGGAATATCAGGCTCACGCCTCTGCGATACAGCGCCATCACGCTCCTCAGGTGGTCGGGGGGCTCCTGGCGACTGCCCTGAGAACGTCGGGCCAAACGGCTACCCTCAAGCCATGGTGCTCATCGGTGCTCATGTCGACCAGGACGATCCCGCCGCCCACGCCGCCGAGGTCGGCGCCGAGGTGGTGCAGTTCTTCCTCGGCGATCCCCAGGGCTACAAGGGCCCGGTGCTGCCGGACAAGCCGGTCGAGGGTGTGGAGATCTACATCCACGCCCCGTACCTGGTCAACGTGGCCACCACCAACAACAAGATCAGGATTCCCAGCCGCAAGCTGCTCACCCAGCATCTGACGGCCGCCGCCGACCTGGGCGCCAAGGGCCTGATCGTGCACGGCGGCCACGTCAACAACAGCGACGACCCCCAGGTCGGCTTCGACAACTGGCGCAAGGTGTTCGAGCGCCTGGAGGAGCGGCGCATCCCCGTCCTCATCGAGAACACCGCGGGCGGCGGCAACGCGATGGCCCGCAAGCTGGAGCGCATCGCCCGGCTGTGGGAGGCGCTCGACGGCTTCGACGTGGGGTTCTGCCTCGACACCTGCCACGCCCACGCCGGCGGCGAGGAGCTCGTCGACCTGGTCGACCGGGTCAAGGCCATCACCGGCCGCATCGACCTGGTCCACTGCAACGACTCGCGCGACGACTTCGACTCCGGCGCCGACCGGCACGCCAACATCGGCGAGGGGAAGATCGACCCTGAGCTGATCCTCGCGGTCTGCCGGGCCGCCGGCGCGCCGGTCATCGTCGAGACCCCCGCGGCGGGCCAGGCGGACGACATCGCCTTCCTCCGCAAGAACCTCTGATACACAGCCTGTGGATAACTTCCCTGGATTACCGAGCCGCGGAAGTGGGTAAGGGCGTCAGCCCGCCCACGCGCCCGTGAGGAACCGCACGACGTTCAGCACCATCAGCGGCCCCGACACCATGGCGTACGCGGCGATCACCCACCGGTGCCGCAACCGGGCGATCGCCACCCACAGGGGAAACCACAGCAGCAGCGAACGCGGGATCGACAGGTAGTAGGCCGAGGTCATCAGCGCCCCGGCCTGCAACCCGCAGTAGACGACCTCGCTCCAGCGCCGCAGGGCGAGCAGCCACACCAGCCCCAGCACGGCCACGGCGACCCCGGCGATCTCCATCCGGAACGCGACCGCGAACTCGTCCTCGCCCATGGCCGCGCCCCACGTCTTGGCGAACGACTCCCAGGGCCACACCATCTCCCGGCCCCAGCCGGCCTCCTGCGCGTGCTTCCACGCGAACCAGTCGCCCGAGCGCGTGTAGTGGAAGTACGAATACCCCACCAACGGCAGAAACGGTACGGCCAGCCAAGGCGCCAGCCGGAGCGAGGGCCGCGACGAGGCGAACTCCACCCACAGGGCAAGCGCCAGGAACAACCCGGTGATCCGCACACACGAGGCGCCCGCGGCCAGCACGACGGCCAGCGGCCAGCGCCGCTGCCTGGCGGCCAGCCACGCCGGCACCGCGAACGCCAGGAAGAGCGACTCGCTGTAACCGGCGGCCAGGAAGACGGCGGTCGGGAAGAGCAGCAGCGCCAGCACGGCCACCCAGCCGGTACCGCCCTCGAAGACCGCGAGCCGGGCCAGGAAGATCGTCGCCACCGCCCCCGCGACCAGCGAGATCAGCAGCCCGGCCAGCGCCCAGTCGGGTACGACCAGGTGCACCAGCCGCAGCGCCATCGGCAGCCCGGGGAAGAACGCGGGCAGCCCCGCGTCCGGCGGCCGGCCGGGTACGCCGTCGTAGCCGTGCTCGGCGATGATGACGAACAACCCGGCGTCCCAGGCCCGCCACTTGCCCAGATAGTCCTGAAGGGAGATGCCGAGCAGCGTCGCCACGAGCAGTCCGGCGCGCGAGCCGAGCCACAGCAGCAGCGCGTCACGATCGGCCGAACGAGTGATCATCGAGAGGCGGGCAGCAGGGTGTAGCGGTCGCGGGCCTCGTCGAAGACGCCACCGATCTGGTCGTCGACGCCGCCCTGCCGTACCACGTCCTTGTCGGGACGGAGGATGTCGCGCACGACGAAGGCCATCATGATGCCGATGGTGATCACACGGCCCCACACCGCGGTGAAGTACGTGTCGTCACCGATGCCCAGGTCGGCCCGGTCCAGCGGCGGCTGGGCGAGCAGGTAGAGCCAGATGGCGAAGAAGTACCAGACCTCGGCCACCTGCCACAGGGCCAGCGGCTTCCAGTTGGGCCTGGCCAGCACGGCGAACGGCACCAGCCACAGCACGAACTGCGGCGACCACACCTTGTTCGTCATCATGAACGCGGCCAGCGCCAGGAAGCAGATCTGCGCCAGCCGGGGACGGCGCGGTGCGGCCAGCGTGAGCACGGCGATGCCGAGGCAGAGCACGGCCAGCGAGGCGGTGCCGAGCAGGCTGACGTCGGCGGTGCCGAGCACGGGCCAGCCCTTGTTCTGGAAGAACAGCCAGGGCGAGCCCCAGTCGACGCCGCGTTCCTGGGAGAAGACGTAGAAGCGGCGCCAGCCGTCCCAGGCGAAGATCATGAACGGCAGGTTGACCAGGAGCCAGGCGGTCACCGCCCCGGCCACCGTGACGATGAACGGCCGCCATCGCGCGGTGCGCACCGTGAGCAGGAAGAGCGCGCCCAGGAACATCAGCGGGTAGAACTTGGTGGCGATCGCCAGCCCGAGCAGAACTCCGGCCAGGACCTGCCGTTTCCTGGCCCAGGCCAGCAGCATGCCCATCGAGAGGGCCCCGGCCACCAGGTCCCAGTTGATGTAGGCGGCCAGGATCACCGACGGCGCGAGCGCGTACCAGAGGGCGTCCCAGCGACGGGTCGGGCCGGCCACCGCGGCCATCAGCAGCACGCCGATCACCAGGCAGACGCCGAGCAGGACGACGGTGATGTCGTAGAAGCGCACGCCCTGCGCGGCCACGCCCTCCGCGGACCTGACCAGCCAGGCGATGACCTGCATGACCTCGCCCAGCACGACCGGGTACTCGACCTGCTTGTCGAACGGGACCTGGGCGAAGTAGGGGTTCTCGGTCGACAGTTGCCGGTCGAAGTAGAGCGGGTAGATGTCGGTGTAGCAGAAGCTGGTGTAGGTGGTGACCTGGTCGTTCCACCCGCCGGTACGGCACGGCAGCCTGAACAGGTACGCCAGCGTCGCCCCCAGGGCGGCGAACAACCCCAGGGGCAGGTACGAAGCCGCCCTTATGTGGACAGGCGGCTTCATCCGTCCTCGCGGCGGCTCGGCATCGGATCGGGAACCGTCGCGCCGCCGCCCATCATGCCGTCGTCACCCTCGGGGAAACCCTGCTCGTTGGGGTCGACGTTGACGTTGCCGTCGTCCTCACAGGCCGGGTCGAGGAGCGGGCAGTCGGTCGGGTCCTCGAACGGGTTCTCCGGGTCGATCGTGCGGGTGGGCGTCGGGGTGGGCTTGGGCGCCAGGTTCTCCGGCACACCGGTGTCCGCGCGCGGCGGGAACTGCTCGACCTTGTCGTTCTTGGTGGCCTCGGTCATGAAGGTCTTCCAGATGGCGGCCGGGTACGTGGCACCCTGGTATCCGCTCGGAAGCGGCGCCTCGGCCGCCGTGCTGTACGGCTTCTGCGGCGTGTACTTCTTCTCCTTGGCCGGGTCCTTGCCCCGGTACCACGGGCAGTTGTCGAACCTCGGCCGGACGATCTTTCCCGACTTGGTCACGCACTGCTGGCGGAAGATGCCCACGGCGGTGGAGATCTGCGGGGTGAATCCGACGAACCAGACGTCCTTGTTGTCGTTGTTGGTGCCGGTCTTGCCGGCGACCGGGCGGTTGTAGAGGGCGGCGTTCCTGCCGGTACCGCTCTTGACCACGGCCTGGAGCGCCACGGTCGCGTCCGCCGCGGCCTCAGGGGTGATCACCTTGACGGGGTTGATCCGCTTCTTGTCGTCCCAGAGGGTCTGGCCGTCCCGGTTGACGACCTTCATGATGACGTGGTTCTTGAAGTGCATGCCGGCGTTGGCGAAGATCGAGTAGCCCCCGGCCTGCTCGACCGCCGTCACCCCGCTCGAACCGATCGTGAGCTGGTACATCTGGCGTTCCTTGGTCGACACCAGGCGCTCCTTGTTGATGCCGGCGCGGGAGGCGATGTCGATGACGGCGTCGAGGCCGACCTTCTCCCCCATCTTCGCGAAAGCGGTGTTGACCGAGCTCGCGGTGGCGTTGACGACGTCGACCGCCGACGCCTTCGACGCGTGGTCGTTGTCGATGGGCTTGGTGCCCTCAAGCGTGATCGGTCCCTTGGCGGGCAGGTAGCTGCGCAGGCTGTAGCCCTGGTCCAGCCAGGCCGCCAGCACATAGGGCTTGAAGGCGGAGGCTGCCTGCTTCACCGACATGAACGCGTCGATCCACTGGTCGTTGGCGTAGTCGTCACCGCCGTAGAAGGCCTTGATCCGGCCGTCGCGCGGGTCCACCGCGGCCATGGTGGACATGACCTCGTCGGGTGCGTTCGCCGTGTGCTGGTTGACCGCCTTCTTCGCGGCCTCCATCAGGCCCGTGTCGAGGGTGGTCGTGATCCTGTAGCCGCCGGTCTTCAGGTCGTCCATGTCGATGCCGTGGTCACGTTCGAGCTCGTTGACCACGGCCATGATCATGTAGCCCTCGACGCCCTTGAAGTAGTCCTTCTCGCGGCTGCTGGTGAGCTTCGGCGCGGTGGGCGACTTGCTGAGCAGGTTGCCGTAGTTGGCCGGGTCGAGCTTGCCCAGCTGCTCGAGCACGTACTTGTACCGGAACTGGGTGGGGCCCTTGTCTCCCGACTTCTCCGACTGGTCGAAGGAGGAGGGGTTCTGGATGCGGCCGGCGAGGTAGGCGCCCTGCTCGGGGGTGAGGTCCTTGACGTCCTTCTTGAAGAAGGCCTCGGCGGCGGCGCCGATGCCGTAGGCCCCGCGGCCGAAGTAGATGGTGTTGAGGTACTGGGAGAGGATCTGTTCCTTCGGCAGCGACTTGTTCAGCTTGACCGCGACGAAGATCTCCTTGACCTTGCGCTCAAGCGAGCGCTCCTGGGACAGGCCGTCGTAGTAGTTGCGGGCCATCTGCTGGGTGATGGTCGAGGCGCCCTGGACCTGCTGGCCGGTGGCCGTGCTCCACAGCGAGCGGACCATGCCGGAGAAGGAGATGCCGGCGTCGTCGCGGAAGGAGCTGTTCTCCGCCGCGATCACCGCGTCCTGGACGTGCCGCGGGACCTGCTGGATCTGCACCTCTTTGCGCTTGGTGCCGAGCCTGGCGATCACCTTGTTGTTGGCGTCGCGGATGATGCTGGCCTGGTCGTCGACGCCGTCCTGCACCTGTGCCTGCGTGGGCATGGGCGTGAGGGAGTAGCCCACCATGATCATGCCGAACACGCCGGCGGCCACGACCACGATGCCGACCACGACGATCTTCCAGCTCGGCAGGAACCGGCGCCAGTTGCGGCCCTCACCGTCGCCCCTGCCGGGCCCGGCGGGCGGCGGCGGGCCTTCCGGGCCGCCGCGTCCGCGTCCACGGCGCGGCGCCTGGCTCACGACGGTGTCCTGCTGCTCCTGCGGGCGACGGCGCGAGGTGCGCTGCGGTCCCGTGCCGGCCTGCTCCGGGTGCGCGCCGGGCTGTCCCGGGTACGCACCAGGCTGCCCCGGTTGCCCGGGTTGTCCAGGCTGTCCGGGGCGCGGACCGGGCCGGCCCTGCTGACCCGGTTGGCCCTGCTGTCCGGGCTGACCGGGCTGACCGGGCTGGGCGCGGCGGGGCTGCGGCGGGTCGAAGCCCGGCCCCTGCCCCTGCTGCGCGGCCATCGCACCGGTCTGCTCGTAGGCTGCCTCCGGACGACGTGGCGGCTGCGCCGTACCCCAGGAACCGGTCTGGGGGGTCTGCCCCTGAGAGGCAGCTGAACGGGGTGAGCTTGAGCGACGGCGCCTTCCTTGGCGTCCTGTCCCCTCGTTGCTGCTGTAACTCACACGTCCTCGCATCGTCGTCGGATGGCACGGCGGGTGGGCGTGAGGCTGCTCGCCGCCCTCGGTCTCACGGTTGGCCGACGAGGTCAGGCGGTCCGTTGCCGAGGACGTACGAGACCGCCAGGTGGTTCCAGGAACAACCTTGGCAGACCTCGACGACGTACACCCTGAACTCGTCGTAATCATGGGCCATGTCGACGAGTTCTGACGTGGCCTTTGCTTGACCAGCATGGCGACCCAGGGAATCCCCATAGACATAGGTCACGTTGGTGACGTTCTCCCTCTCGCACACCGGGCAGGTGCGTTCGGTGGGCTCGCCTAGGTGGCGTGCCGCGCGGAGGAGGTACGGCTGTGCGTCACAGACGTCACGGGGCACAGTGCGCCCTGAGCGCACCGAGCGGACCAAGGCCCGCTTGGCGAGGCCGTAATCCACCACCCTTCGCTGTGACCACATGCGCGCCAGACTACGGCTTTTTACCGATTCCTCCCAACGCCTTGGGAAAGTCATTAATTGCGGCCATATAGCGGAGCGACGTATCCTCAAGATGTATCGAGCCGATACATCGACGCGAGAGGAGGGCGGTTCCAATGGTCAGCGGACAGGGCAGAGTGCTGGAACTGGCCGTGCTCGGGTCGCTGCACGAGACGCCGCTTCATGGCTACGAGCTGCGCAAACGGCTCAACGAGCTGCTCGGCATGTTCCGTGCGTTCTCCTACGGTTCGCTGTACCCCTGCTTGAGGTCGCTCCTGGAGCAGGGTCTTATCGTGGAAGAGCAACCCACTCGGGTGAGCGGCAGATCGAAGATCGTCTACAAGCTCACCGCCGAAGGCAAGGAGCGGCTCCAGGAGCTGCTCACCCAGGCCGGGCCGTCCGCGTGGGAGGACGAGAGCTTCGGCATCCACTTCGCCTTCTTCCGCCATACCGAGGCCGAGGTGCGCCTGCGCATCCTCGAAGGCCGCCGCAGCCGGCTCGAGGAACGACTCGACGCCGTCCGCACCGCGCTCGCGCGTACCAGGGAAAGGCTCGATGCTTACACCCTGGAGTTGCAGCGTCACGGTCTGGAATCAGTCGAGCGCGAGGTGCGTTGGCTGAATGAGCTGATCGCGACAGAGAGACGGGCCTCGGAGCCCGCGAGAAATAACACAGATGAGTAAGGGAGCGAGTGCGATGGGTTCGGTTCGCGTGGCCGTTGTCGGTGTCGGCAACTGCGCGGCATCGCTGGTCCAGGGCGTGCACTATTACAAGGACGCCGACCCGGACGCCAGGGTCCCCGGCCTGATGCACGTCAAGTTCGGCGAGTACCACGTCGGTGACGTCGAGTTCGTCGCCGCCTTCGACGTGGACGCCAAGAAGGTCGGGCGCGACCTGTCCGAGGCGATCGTGGCCAGTGAGAACAACACGATCAAGATTACGGATGTGCCGCCCACGGGTGTGATCGTGCAGAGGGGCCACACCTTCGACGGTCTCGGCGAGTTCTACCGCGAGATCATCGAGGAGTCCGACGAGGCTCCGGTGGACGTCGTGAAGGTCCTCAAGGAGAACCGGGTGGACGTCCTCGTCTCCTACCTCCCGGTCGGCTCGGAGGAGGCCGACCGCTTCTACGCGCAGTGCGCCATCGACGCCAAGGTCGCCTTCGTCAACGCGCTGCCGGTCTTCATCGCCTCCGACCCCGAGTGGGCGGAGAAGTTCGAGGAGGCGGGCGTCCCGATCATCGGCGACGACATCAAGTCGCAGGTCGGCGCCACCATCACGCACCGCGTCATGGCCAAGCTCTTCGAGGACCGCGGGGTCGAGCTGCTGCGCACGTACCAGCTCAACTTCGGCGGCAACATGGACTTCATGAACATGCTGGAGCGCAAGCGCCTCCAGTCCAAGAAGATCTCCAAGACGCAGTCGGTCACCTCGCAGATCCCGCACGAGATGGGCAAGGCCGACGTGCACATCGGCCCGTCCGACCACGTGCCGTGGCTCGACGACCGCAAGTGGGCCTACGTCCGCCTGGAGGGCCGCTCGTTCGGCGACACGCCGCTGAACCTGGAGTACAAGCTCGAGGTCTGGGACTCCCCCAACTCGGCCGGCATCATCATCGACGCCGTCCGCGCCGCCAAGATCGCCCTTGACCGGGGCATCGGCGGCCCGATCCTGAGCGCCTCCTCGTACTTCATGAAGTCCCCGCCCGTCCAGCACAGCGACGACGAGGCGCGCGACTACGTCGAGAAGTTCATCCGCGGCGAGGTGTCCCGATAGGTCACGGCTGGGCGCCGTGCCGGCGCCCAGCCACCCGAGCGGCCGGAGGCAGCCCGTCCTCCGGCGCCGTCTCCCACGCCAGCGGATCGTCACCCAGGGCCGTGAGCAGCGGAACCTGCTCCTTGCACCACGGCGAGATCGCCAGCAGGCCGTTGCCCACGCCCACGGCGAACTCCTTCCACGGCATCCACAGGACCTCGCCCACCTCGTCGGGGTTGGCGTCGACCGGCCCCTTCACCGTGACCCGGTAGACCGGGCACAGCTCGTGCTCCACGACGCCGTTGGGCATGACCGCCCGGTAGGAGAATGCCGGCAGCATCAGGTCGGCACGCTCGGCGTCCAGGCCCAGCTCGTAGGAGAGCCTGCGCAGCACCGCGTGCTCGACGGCCTCGCCGGGCAGCGGGTGGCCGCAGCAGCTGTTGGTCCAGACTCCCGGCCACGTCAGCTTGTGCCCGGCCCGCCTGGTCAGCAGGACCCGGCCGGCCGGGTCGAAGACGTAGCTGGAGAAGGCCAGGTGGAGAGGGGTGTCCCGGCCGTGTACCGACGTTTTGGGGGCGGCGCCGATCGCGTTTCCCTCGCCGTCGACCAACACCACGTGTTCCTCAGTCGTCACAGAACGAAGCGTACGGGAACCTGTCTCCCCGGAGAACGGGCAGAACCAGAAGCAGCGCGGCAGCCGCCGGCGGCTAGGCTGGCTGCGTGTCATTTGTCGCCGATCTCCGTGTGGTCCTGCAGGGCCGGGACTACCGACGGTTGTTCGGCACCCGCCTGGTCTCCCAATTCTCCGACGGCATCTTCCAGTTCGGCGTGGCCGGATTCGCCTTCTTCAGCCCCGAGAAGCAGACCACCGCGCTGCAGGTGGCGGCGGGCATGGCGGTCCTGTTCCTGCCGTACAGCATCCTGGGGCCGTTCGTCGGCGTCTTCATCGACAGGTGGTCGCGGCGCCAGATCCTGGTGATCGCGCCGGTGGTCCGCGGGGTGCTGCTGCTGATCGCCGCCGCCCTCGTCGCCCTCGACACCCCCGACGAGTTCTTCTACGCGGCCGCGCTGGGCGTGCTCGGCGTCAACCGCTTCTTCCTGGCCGCGCTGGGCGCCTCCCTGCCACACGTGGTGCCCAGGGACCAGCTGATGGCGGCCAACGCGGTCACGCCGACCTCCGGCACGGTCATCACCTTCGTCGGCGTCGGCGTCGCCACGCTGATGCGCGGCGTGTTCGGACCGGGTGACTCCGGCGTCGCCCTCGTGCTGGTCACCTCGGGCGTGCTGTTCAGCCTGAGCGCCCTGGTCGCCAGGACCATGCGCCGCGACCTGCTCGGCCCCGACTTCGACCCCAACCGGCCGCAGGTCAAGGAGGCCGTGCGCAACGTCCTCAAGGGCCTGGTGGAGGGCGCCAAGCACCTCGCGCACCGCCGCAGGGCCGCCGCGGCGATGGGCGCCATGGCCGCGCACCGCTTCATGTACGGCATGGCCACCGCGCTCGGCATCATCCTCTACCGCTACTACTTCACCAACGGCGACTCCGAGGCGGCCCTGAAGGGCATCGGCGTGGTCGTGGCCACCTCCGCCGTCGGCTACGCCCTGGCGGTGATCGTCACGCCCCTGGCCACCGAACGTATGCCGGTCGAGCGCTGGGTGCCGCTGATGCTGGTCACAGCCGGCGTCCTGTCCGCGATCCTGGTGACGCCCTTCCAGGAGTGGGGCCTGTGGATCTCCGGCTTCGTCCTGGGCCTGGCCGGGCAGAGCGTCAAGATCTGCGCCGACACCTCCGTCCAGCGCGACGTCGAGGACGCCTACCTGGGCCGGGCCTTCTCCCTCTACGACATGTTGTTCAACGGCATGTTCGTGCTGGCCGCCGGGCTCTCGGCGGCGATCCTGCCCGCCAACGGCAAGTCGTACCTGGCCGTCGGCATCATCGCCGTCGGCTACCTGGTCAGCGCGCTGATCTACCGGCTGGTCACGGCGCCGTCGCGCGTCCCCTCCGCGCACTGAGGAGAGGACGCGCCGGGCACTAGCCCTTCTGCTGCTCCCGAAGCCACGTCAGCAACGCCTCCGTGGCCGCCTCCTTGCCGAGCACGCCCCGGTCGAGGCGGAGGTCGAGCAGAAACTTGTAGGCCTTGCCCACCATCGGACCCGGGCCGATGCCGAGGACCCGCTGGATCTCGTTGCCGTCGAGCTCCGGCCGGATCTTGGCCAGCTCCTCCTCGTCGGCCAGCCGGGCGATGCGCTCTTCGAGCTGGTCGTAGGTACGCGAGAGGAGGGCCGCCTTCCGCTTGTTGCGGGTCGTGCAGTCAGCCCTGGTCAGCTTGTGGAGGCGGTCGAGCAGGTGACCGGCGTCGCGTACGTAGCGGCGTACGGCACTGTCGGTCCACTCCCCCGAGCCGTAGCCGTGGAAACGCAGGTGGAGCTCGACCAGGCGGGCCACGTCTGCCACCACGTCCTTGGGGAACCTGAGCTCGGTCATGCGCTTCTTGGTCATCTGCGCGCCGACGAGCTCGTGGTGGTGGAAAGAGACCCGGCCGCCGGCCTCGTGCCGCCTGGTCTTGGGCTTGCCCACGTCGTGCAGGAGCGCCGCCCAGCGCAGGATGCGGTCGGCCTTGCCGTCCTCCTCCTGGGCGATGGCCTGGTCGAGGACGGTCAGCGAGTGCTCGTAGACGTCCTTGTGCCGGTGGTGCTCGTCGATCTCCAGGCGGAGCATGGGCAGCTCGGGCAGCACGTGCGCGGCCAGACCCGTCTCGACCAGAAGCCCCAGCCCCTCACGCGGGTACGCGCCGCAGACCAGCTTGTCGAGCTCTTCGCGGATGCGTTCGGCGGAGACGATCTCGATCCGCTCGGCCATCTCGGTCATCGCCCTGAGCGCCTCGGGCGCCACCGTGAACCCCAGCTGGGAGGCGAAGCGGGCGGCGCGCAGCATGCGCAGCGGGTCGTCGTCGAAGGACTGCTCGGGCGTGCCCGGCGTGCGCAGGAGCTTCGCGGTCAGGTCGGAGACGCCGCCGTAGGGGTCGACGAACTCGTGGTCGGGCAGCCGCACCGCCATCGCGTTGATCGCGAAGTCACGGCGCTCCAGGTCGGCCTCCAGCGTGTCGCCGTAGACGACCTCGGGCTTGCGCGACTTGGGGTCGTAGGACTCGCTCCGGTAGGTGGTGATCTCCAGCAGCCAGTTGCCCTTGCGGACGCCGACCGTGCCGAAGTCGATCCCGATGGTCCAGACGGAGTCGGCCCAGTCCTTGACGAGTTCGAGCACCCGCTCCGGCCGGGCCTCCGTCGTCAGGTCGAGGTCGTTGCCGATGCGCCCGAGGAGGATGTCGCGCACCGAGCCGCCCACCAGGGCCAGCTCGTGCCCTCGGGCGGCGAACAGCTCGCCGAGCTCGTCGGCGACCGGGGCGATCTTGTGAAAGTGCTGATTTGAGTCCGGCAAGCTGGGTAGGTCCTTCACGCATTACGGAACATATCCCCCGAGCCACACCAGGTCCGGGTTACCGTCGGTCAGAGACCGTCGGGGGCCATGGAACGAGGCTAGGAGCTCATCTATGAAGGACGCCCTCGCGATCCACCGCTGGCTCCTCGCACACCAGGTCCATCATGAGATCGTACGCCTTCCGCGCCCCATGACATGCGCGGACGAGCTGCCCGAGACGATCTCCGCAGCCCCTTCTCGCTGCGTGGCCGTGACGATGTTCGAGGCGGTCACCAGGCTGGGCCGGGAGGCCGTCGCCGTCGTGTCCACCGTCGCCGCACCGCCCAGGCCTGGAGTGGTCGGGGGACTGCTCGGGGCCAGGAAAGTACACCCTGCCCCGGCCTTCGTGGTCAACGAGGTTACCGACTACGCCGCCGGGCTGGTCTGCCCGCTGCTGCTGCCGCCCACCCTCGCCGTCCTCATCGACGACCGCATCAAGCCCGATCATCAGTCCGTCTTCCTCGCCACGGGTGAACGCCACACGGCCCTCACCTTGCGCGCGTACGACCTGCTGTCACTCATGTCTGGCAAGTCCATGGACCTCCGGGCGCCAAGGCCCAGAGGTTCCCGCCAGACGGTCGCGCTACGGCACTGAGCCCGTACCATTGCGGGCGTGCGCCGTACTCCACCCCGGACTGACGCGTGATCGGAAAGGCCACGCTTCTCGCAGTCCTCTCCGCCGCGTTGCTCGCCCCCGTGGTCGCGACAACGCCGGGTACGGCTGCCGCCATGACGGCCAGACAGGAGCTGACCCTCACCGTCAAGGCGATCACGCCCGAGCTGCCGACCAAGCCCACGGACCAGATCAGGCTGTCGGGCACGCTCCGCAACGGCACAGGGGCCGCCCTGACCGGCGTGCAGGTGGGCGTGCGCTACACCAGCCAGCGCATCACCGACCGCGCCTCGATCAAGGCGTTCGCCGAGGACCAGGCGGACCAGCTGCCCCGGCGTTCACCGACCTCCCTCATGAACATCCCGGCGATCGGCGCCGGCGCGAGCGTCGACTGGAGTCTCACGGTCACGCCCATGCAACTCGGCATGAACGCCTTCGGCGTCTACCCGATCACGGTCGAGGTCGTGCCGGTCGCGGCGTCCTGGCAGCCGCTGGCCAAGGCCCACACCTTCCTCACCTACATGCCGCCGACCACGCCCAAGCTGCCGCGCAACCGGCTGTCGGTGGCGCTGCCGATCGTCGACGCGCCGCACCGCTCCGACGACGCCACGTTCACCGACGACAAGCTCGCCGCCGCGCTCAAGCCCGGCGGGCGCCTGGCCGACCTCGCCGCCCTCGCCAAGACGGCGCCGAAGTACGTCACCTGGTTCGTCGAGCCCGGCCTGCTCGACGACGTCCAGGCGATGACCAAGGGCTACACGCTCAAGAACGGCAAGAAGCAGCCCGCCGACCCGGCCGCCGCGCCGTGGCTGGACTCCCTGCGCACCTCGCTGACCGGCGCGCCCGTCGTGGCGATCCCGTACGGCGACCCCGACGTGGCCGCGCTGGCCCACCACGGCCCCGACAACGGCGTGAACACGGCGATCGCCGCCGCCGACGTGGCCGCCGCCCGGCACTTCAAGCGCGACATCCCCACCTCGGCCAACTGGCCGGTGGCGGGCAAGCTCGACGACGACGCCCTCGACCTGCTGTCGGTCAGCAAGGTCGGCACCGTCCTGCTCAACCCGGCCAACGTGCCGCCCCAGACGCCGGCCACGACCACGCTCGACGCGGCCACCACGCTCGACAGCGTCTCGGGCCCGGTCACCGCGCTCCTGCCGGACGAGGAGCTGAGCCGCATGTTCGAGCTCGACTCGGCCGCCGGGCGCACCGCCGTACTCAACAAGCAGCGTTTCATCGCCGAGACGGCGATGATCGCCGCCGAGCCCGGCCAGGTCAGGCCGAGGAACCTGGTCGTGGCGCCGTCGCGGCGCTGGTCCCCGGACCCGGCGTTCGTCTCGGCGCTGCTCAAGACCGCGGCCCGGCTGCCGTGGCTGGCCTCCGGTGAGCTCGGCTCGATCAAGCCGGCCAAGGTGCAGACGCCGCGTACCGGACTCGTCTACACCGAGCAGGACCGCAAGGAAGAGCTCAGCCAGAAGTACCTCGAACCGGTCAAGGAGGCCGCCGCCGAGGCCGATCTTGCCACCCGGATCACCACCGACAAGCGCTCGGCCGGGTTCGAGAACGCCGTGCTCCGCCTGACCTCCTCCGCCTGGCGCAACAGCACGCGGGCCGGACGGTCGGCCACCAAGCAGGTCGTCTCGTCGCTCGACGACCGGCTCGGCCTCATCACGATCAGCGGGGCCAGCCGCGACCAGCCGCGCACGCTGGCCGGCGTCGACGGCCAGGTGCCCATCAGCGTGCGCAACGGGCTGAGCACGTCGGTCACGCTGATGGTCGACGTGTCCTCCAACAACCTCGAGCTGCTGCAGATCGACCCCAAGTACGTCAAGAAACGCATGACGATAGGCAAGGGCGAGATCGGCACCGTGCCGGTGCCCATGACGGTCAAGACCAGCGGCGACGCGACCATCACCGTTCAGCTGGAGACGGCCGACGGCGTGGCGTACGGTGATCCCGTCAAGCTGACCATCAGGACCACCGGCTACACCGGCATCGCCCTCGTCATCGTGGGGGGCGCGTTGTCGGTCATGCTCGCCGCCGTGGTCACCCGCATCCTGCGGCGGCGCTCGCAGAAGCGTCCGGCGCGAGCGGCGCAGGCCCGGGAGAGTGAGAAGGTATGAGCCGCCTGATGAGGGCGAGCGCGATCATGGCCGCCGGCACGATGGTCTCGCGCGTCACCGGCTTCGTCCGCACGATGGTGCTGGCATCGGCGGTCGGCACCGCGCTGCTCGGCGACGCCTACAACGTCGCCTACGCCATCCCGTACTCCATCCTCGACCTGCTCCTGCTGGGCGTGCTGAGCAGCGTCATCGTGCCGATGATCGTGCAGGCGCAGCAGCGCGACGCCGACGGCGGGCGGGCCTTCGAGCAGCGGCTGCTGACGCTGGCCACGCTCGCGCTCATCGTGGTGGCGGCGCTCGCGGTGCTGGCCGCCCCCCTGCTCATCGACCTCTACACCAACTGGCGGCCCGGATCCCGGCAGTACGAGGTCGCGGTCCTGCTGGCCCGGCTGATCCTGCCGCAGCTCGCCTTCTTCGGCCTCGGCGCGGTGGCCGGCGCCATCCTCAACACCCGTGACCGCTTCGCCGCCCCGATGTGGGCGCCGGTGCTCAACAACATCGTGGTCATCGGCGTGTTCCTCGCCTACTCCGGCGGCGACAACCTGGCGACCGTCAGCGACGGCCAGCTCGCGCTGCTCGGCCTGGGCACCACCGCCGGCATCGTCGCGCAGGCGACCGTCCTGGTCATCGCGCTCAAGCGGGCGCGCTTCCAGTTCCGGCCCCGCCTCGACGTACGCAACGCCCGGCTCGGCGAGATGGCCAAGGCGGGCGGCTGGACGATCGGCTACGTCGTCATCACCCAGCTCGGCTTCATGCTGATCACCAACCTGGCCAGCGCCGCCGGCGACGCGGTGCCCAACCACGGCGTCAGCCCGTACACCTACGCCTTCCAGCTCTTCCAGCTGCCCTACGGCATCATCGGCGTCTCGGTGATCACCGCGATGCTGCCCAAGATGAGCCGCGCGGTCACCGACGGGCGCATGGACGACCTGCGCTCGGAGTTCGGCTCCGGGGTGCGGCTGATCTCGTGCGTGATGGTTCCGGCCTCGCTCCTGCTCATGGTGCTCGGTCCCGCGATCACCGTGCCGATCTACGCCCACGGCGAGACCGCCGTCGCCGACGCCGTCTACATCGGCAACGTCCTTCAGGTGTACGGCCTGGCCCTCATGCCCTTCGCCGTCTTCCAGCTCCTGCTCCGGGTCTTCTACAGCTTCGGCGACACCCGCACGCCGGTCTTCATCGGGGCCGGGACCACCGCCGCGGGCGCCGTGCTGATGCTGGTGGCCAACGCGCTGCTGCCGCCGGCCTACGTGGTGATGGGACTCGCGTTCGCCTACGCGTGCGCGTACGCGCTGGGTGCGGTGGTCGCCTGGATGATGGCCTCGCGGCGCGCGGCCGGGCTGGGCGGCTGGACCATCGGCACCGCGCTGACCCGCATGTATCTGGCCGCGATGCCCACCGCGGTGCTCGCGCTCGCCTCGGTCTGGGTCAGCCAGCAGGTGTTCGGCGAGCTCGCCTTCCTCAACTCTCTGATCATCCTGGCGGTCGGCGGCGGTCTCGGCGGGCTGCTCTACTTGGCCATTGCCCATAAGATGCGCATCCCCGAGGTCAACTCAATCGTTGGAATGGTCGCGGGACGGGTAGGCCGGTAAAGAACGCGGGCGTACACGGCGCGGCACTACGATGGTGCGGACACGCGCGAATGGCAGCAGGAGGGGCGTGGGCGGATCCACCCGACATAGCGTGCCTACGTGGGATTCCTCCACGAAGGTGTGTCGAGGCACGGACTCGCCCGATCGGCGGAGCGGAGAAGGTCAGTGAGCACGTCGGCGGTCGAACCGGGCACGCGCCTCGCTGAGCGTTTCCGGCTGGAGGACCGCGTGAGCGAGTCCGACGGTGCAACCTTGTGGAAAGCCATCGACGAGATCCTCGCCCGTCCCGTGGCCGTTCTGACCTTCGCCCCCGACTTCCCGCGTGTCCACGAGGTCGTCACCGCCGCCCGCGCCGCCAGCCGCCTCACCGATCCCCGGCTGACGCAGGTCTTCGACGCCGCCCAGGACGACGACCACGCGTACGTGGTGAGCGAGTGGGTGACCGGCGAGTCGCTGTCGGACCTGCTGGCCGCCGGGCCGCTGGACCCGGAGCGCGCCGCCGGCCTGGTCGCCGAGGCGGCCGAGGCCCTGGCCCACGCGCACGAGGCCGACCTCTACCACCTCTGCCTGCGCCCCGCCCACCTGGTGTGGACCACCGGCAACACGGTCAAGGTGCTCGGCGTGGCGGTCGACGCCGCGCTGGCCGGGCTCACCGCCGACCATCCGGCCCACGAGGACGCCGAGGGCCTCGGCCGGCTGCTGTACGCCGGTCTGACCGGGCACTGGCCGGGCGACGAGGACGAGGGCGGGCTGCCCGCAGCGCCCATGATCGACGGCCACTTCGCCACGCCCCGGCAGGTCACCGCGGGCCTGCCCGGCTACCTCGACACGATCACCGTCCGGGCGGTGCTGCCCGAGTCGCGCAAGGGCCATCCGGCGCTGACCACACCGGCCGAGGTCGCCGAGGAACTGTCCGGCGTCCCGCGGCCCATGCCCATCTCCATCTCGTACGCCTCGCCCGCGCCGTCGGTCACCACGACCTCCCGTTCCGAGGGCCTGGACACCCGGCGCGAACCTCCGCCCCAGCAGACCGTGATCTCCAACCGCCCGCAGAACGGCGGCGGCAGCATGCTCAACCGGCTGCTGATGACCGTGGTCGTGCTCCTGGTCATCGCGGCGGTCGGCGTGGGCGCGTGGACGATCGGCCGCAGCCTCGGCAGCCCGTCAGAGCCCGAGGCGGGCGGCGGCGAGCCGAGCACGTCGAAGACGGCCGCGGCCGAGATCCAGCCGGTCAAGCCGGCCAAGGCCGACGGCTTCGACCCGCTCGGCGACGGCTCGGAGAAGCCGGACCGGGCCTCGGCGGCCATCGACGGCAAGCCCAGCACGTTCTGGAAGACCGAGAACTACAACGACGCCGACCTCGGCGGGCTCAAGGACGGCGTCGGCCTGCTGCTCGACATGGGCAAGCCGGTCCAGGTGAGCGACGTGGTGGCCACGCTGTCCGGGGCCTCGGGCAGCGACGTCGAGCTGAAGGTGGGCGACTCGCGCGAGCTGGGTTCGCTGAAGACCGTGGCACGTCACAAGGACGGCTCAGGAAAGATCACTCTGACGCCTGAGCAGCCCGCAAGCGGCCAGTACGTTTTGATCTGGTTTACGCGTCTTCCTGCGGACGATGGCGGGTTTCATGGCACCATCTATGACGTAGTAGTGCATTCTCCCGGATCAGCATAATCAGGAACCCCCTTGTGAACTCCCCACCCGAGACACCCTCAGGCGCAGAGCATTCCGATGCGGAGCTGCTCGCCGCGCACATCGACGGGGATCCACATGCGTTCAGCGAGATAGTCAAGAGGCACCGGGACCGCATGTGGGCGGTTGCCCTCCGCACCCTGGGCGACCCGGACGAAGCGGCCGACGCCGTCCAGGACGCCTTCGTCTCCGCATACCGCAAGGCCGCAACCTTCCGCGGCGAGGCCGCGGTCACCACCTGGCTCCACCGCATCGTGGTCAACGCGTGCCTCGACCGGATGCGCCGCAAATCGGTCCGGCCGGTCGCCGACGACGAGCTCATCGAAGCCGCCGAACGTGACACACCGATGCCCGACCAGACACTCGAACGTGAAGTTTCCATGGAGGTTTCGGCTGCTCTCAAACTCCTGCCCGCCGATCAGCGAGCTGCTCTTGTGCTGGTCGACATGATGGGCTATTCAGTCGAAGACGCAGCTCAAGTGCTCGAAGTCCCCAGCGGGACGGTGAAAAGCCGCTGTGCGCGGGGACGCGCGAAACTTGCCCCAATTCTTTCGCATCTGCGGAACCGTTCGGACCTCGGTCGCGTCTCATCCGCGAAGGGAGCAGAACTTCGTGACGGGTGATACGCACTACGACCTCGAGATCCTGGCCGAGCTGGCCGAGGGTCTTCTAGACGTCGGCACGGCGCGCCAAGTACGCGAACACCTCGCGGTGTGCACCCCCTGCGGGGCGCAGCTGGCGGACTTGGCGGCGGTTCGCGAGGTGCTCGCGGCGACCCCCACACCGGCGATGCCGATGGGAGTCGCGCTACGCATCGACAAGGCGCTGGCGGCCGAGGCCTCCAGAGGCGGAGTCGGCCTGGCGGAAGCGCCCGACTGGGACGAGCTCATGCGGGACGCGCCGTGGGAAACGGCCGCTGAGACGCCGGTTCGCCTCGGGGTGGTCGCCGATGACGGCACGATCGTCCCTGCTCGGCAAAGGGCCTCCAGGCGGCGCCGGTGGGCTCTGCCCGCGGTCGCCTCGGCCGCGGCCGCTGTGGTGGTCGGCACCGCCGTACTGTCTAGTGGGATGCTCACGGCTTCGGGCGGGAACGGCAGCAGCGGCCTGCAGGCCGCGCAACCTTCTAGCCCCGAGCCCACGCGCAACGAGATCAGGAGCCGTGGCTACGCGCTGACCGACAGCAACCACAACTACAGCGACCAGAACCTGCGCCAGCCGATGGTGGGTTTCATGGGCAACGCCGAGGTACTGGGCGGCGGTGAGACGCCGACCGGCGTCTCCAAGTGCGTCAACCAGGTCTCCTCGCGCACCAAGCTGAAGGTCTTCGCGGTCGACCAGGGCCAGTACAACGGTCAGGAGGCGCTGATCGTCGCCTCCTGGAAGAACCAGCCGAAGAACAAGCTCAGGCTCGACGTTGTGGACCCGTTCAACTGCAAGAACCTTCGCAAGCCGACAGTCGGCCGCTGGTAAGCGAAATCCCACGTCAGAGCCCACTTCGGTGGGCTCTTTCGTTTTGTGGGCAGGGAAGGGAATCACGCGGGCCTAGGATCTGTTGACGCCACAGGCAACAGCAGACGAGGAAGGCGTGAGAGCGTTGAGCGACGTCCGTAACGTGATCATCATCGGGTCCGGCCCCGCTGGATACACCGCGGCCGTCTACTCCGCACGCGCCGAACTCAAGCCGCTGGTCTTCGAGGGGTCCGTCACCGCGGGCGGTGCGCTCATGAACACCACCGACGTGGAGAACTTCCCGGGCTTCCCTGACGGCATCATGGGCCCCGACCTCATGGACAACCTGCGCAAGCAGGCCGAACGCTTCGGCGCCGAGCTGGTCGCCGACGACGTGATCGAGGTCGACCTCGAAGCCAACCCCAAGGTCATCAAGACCTACACCGACACGTACTACGCCAAGTCGGTCATCCTGGCGATGGGCTCCGGTTACCGCGAGCTCGGCCTGGAGAACGAGAAGCGGTTGTCCGGACGCGGCGTGTCGTGGTGCGCCACCTGTGACGGGTTCTTCTTCCGGCAGAAGGACATCGTGGTCGTCGGCGGCGGTGACACCGCCATGGAGGAGGCCACGTTCCTGACCCGGTTCGGGCGGATGGTCACGGTCGTCCACCGTCGGGATGAGCTGCGCGCCAGCAAGATCATGCAGGAGCGCGCGTTCGCCAACGACAAGATCCGCTTCATCTGGGACACCGAGGTCGTGGACGTGCTCGGCGCCGACAAGGTCGAAGCCGTCAAGCTGCGCAACGTCAAGACCGGCGAGGAGAGCGAGCTGGCGACCGACGCGCTGTTCCTCGCGATCGGCCACGACCCGCGCACCGACCTGGTCAAGGGCCAGATCGACCTCGACGAGGACGGATACGTCCAGGTCTCCGCGCCGACGACCGAGACCAACGTCGAAGGCGTCTTCGCCGCGGGCGACGTCGTCGACCACATCTACCGCCAGGCCATCACCGCGGCCGGCACCGGTTGCTCGGCGTCCCTGGACTCCGAGCGCTGGCTGGCCACCCACGAGAACTAAGGAGCGCAATCGTGAAGGCTGTAACCGACGCCACCTTCGAGGCCGAAGTCCTCAAGAGCGACAAGCCGGTGCTGGTCGACTTCTGGGCCGAGTGGTGCGGGCCTTGCCGTCAGGTCGCGCCCATCCTCGAGGAGATCGCCAAGGAGCACGGCGACAAGCTGGAGATCGTCAAGCTGAACATCGACGAGAACCCCGAGGTCCCGCGCAACTACGGCGTGCTGCAGATCCCGACCCTGAACGTCTACAAGGGCGGTGAGGTGGTCAAGCAGATCATCGGCGCCAAGCCCAAGGCGATGCTGATGCGCGAGCTCGACGGCATCATCTAGCCGGTTTTCGCGGCCCGGGAGACCTGGTTTCCCGGGCCTGCGTCTGTCGGGGCCCTAGAACGCCCTCAGACGGGACGCAATGCTCTTTCCGGGCTCATTGACCCGAGGAGCCTCTCCAGCGCCACCTCGACGTCCTCACGCCACGAGACGGCAGTCTTGAGCTCAAGCCGCAACCGCGGAAAGCGGAGATGCGGCCGTACCGTTTTGAAGCCGACCGAAAGCAGATACTCGGCGGGCACCACGCAGCCCGGCTTCTCCCACTTCAGGTCGCCGAACGCCTCGATGGCCTTGACCCCGCGCCGGGTGAGGTCCTTGGCGACGCCCTGGATCAGCATGCGCCCCAGCCCGCCCCCGGAGAACTCCGGAATGATGTGGGCCGTCATCAGCAACACCGCGTCCGCGCTGACCGGCGAGGTGGGGAAGGCCACGGAGCGCGGGCTGTAGAGCGGCGGGCTGTAGAGCACGAACCCCGCCGGAACCCCGTCGACATAAAGAATCTTCCCGCAGCTGCCCCACTCCAGGAGCGTTCCGGAAATCCACGCTTCTTTCTCAAGCCCGGGGTCGCCCGCGTCGGCCGCGCGCTCGCCGCTGACCGGGTCAAGCTCCCAGAAAACACACCGCCGGCAACGGCGCGGCAGATCGTCGAGATTGTCCAGGGTGATGTTGACCAGCCGACGCGACAACTACGGCCCCAATCGTTGACCCGGAAAAACGCGCGAATTCCGCGTCCCCAGCTGGCATCGTAGCCCAGTGACGAAGCGGGGAGCGGGTGCACGGCGATCGTGGCCAGTCACGTACTCTGGTCTCTCGGCTCCATTTGACACCTAGGAGGTGGACCGTGACAGAAGAGACGGATCACGGTCAGACGCCCGCGACCCAAGGGTCGCGCATCGACGCCTACGTCGATCGGTACGCCGCGCGAGCTACCGGGATGGTCGCCTCCGAGATCCGAGCTCTTTTCGCCGTCGCATCGAGGCCCGAGGTGGTCTCGCTGGCCGGCGGCATGCCGTACGTCACGGCCCTCCCGCTCGACATGGTCGGCGAGCTGGTCTCCGACCTGGTCACCAGGCGTGGCCCGGTCGCGCTCCAGTACGGCTCCGGCCAGGGCGATCCGCATCTGCGCGAGCAGATCTGCGAGGTCATGCGCCTGGAGGGGATCGAGGCCGGTGCGGACGACGTGGTCGTCACGGTCGGCTCCCAGCAGGCCCTCGATCTGATCACCCGCATCTTCATCGACCCGGGTGACGTGGTGCTGGCCGAGGGGCCCTCGTATGTGGGCGCCCTGGGCACATTCAGCGCATACCAGGCGAAAGTCGTCCATATCACCATGGATGATCAGGGGCTCGTGCCCGAATCCCTGGCCCAGACCATCTACGCGCTCCAGGCCGCCGGCAACACGATCAAGTTCCTCTACACGATCCCGACCTTCCACAACCCCGGCGGCGTCACGCTCAACGCCGCCCGCCGCCAGCAGGTGCTCGACATCTGCCAGCGCGCCGGGGTGCTGATCGTCGAGGACAACCCGTACGGACTGCTCGGCTTCGACGGCGAGCCCATGCGCGCCCTGCGCGCCGACAACCCCGACGGGGTCGTGTACCTGGGCTCGTTCTCCAAAACGCTGGCCCCGGGTTTCCGGGTGGGCTGGGCCCTGGCTCCGCATGCCATCCGCGACAAGCTGGTCCTCGCCATGGAGTCGGCCGTTCTGTCCCACTCCTCCTTCACCCAGCTCGCCGTGGGGCAGTACCTGGCCACCCAGCCGTGGCGCGAGCAGATCAAGACGTTCAAGGAGCTCTACCGCGAACGCCGCGACGCCCTCCTGAACGCGCTGACCGACCTCATGCCCGCAGGCGTCACGTGGACCCGGCCCGCGGGCGGCTTCTTCGTCTGGGCCAGCCTGCCCGAAGGCCTCGACTCGAAGGCGATTCTGCCTAGGGCGGTGGCGGAGCGGGTGGCGTTCGTTCCCGGGACCGGCTTCTTCTCCGATGGCAGCGGGAGCCGTCAGATGCGGCTGTCGTACTGCTACCCGGAGCCGGATCGGATCCGGGAGGGGGTGCGACGGCTGGCCGGCGTCATCGAAGGCGAACTCCAGCTCCGCGACACCTTCGGCACCACCTCACCACCCGGCCACCCCGGAGTAGACACCCCGGGCCCGGACCTCGCCTGACGTCACCGGGGCCGAGCCACCCTTTTCCAGGCGCTCGGCCCCGCGCTGTCCCTTCCGCACGCCCACCTCGGTTCCACCACCCTCCCACCTCAACGCCGCCCTCCCCCTTCCCGTCCTTGCCGTCTTCCTTCCTGCCGCCACCCCCGGCGCGCCTCTTCCTCACCGCTCCCCGTGCCTCCTCCCTGCGCACCTCCTCCCTCCGCGTCTCCCCCTGAGCGCCTCTGCCGCAGCGCTGACTGTCTCGTCGAATTTGTTCGCTGCCCGCTCCTGGCGCCGCATCTCCCCCGCCCTCCCTGCCCCGGCGAGCCCCTGCGCGTGCTGCTGACACGAGATCGAGCTGCCGAACACGTCAGAAAAGAGGCGATGGCCCGCCGTCGCAGGGAAACGAATGGCGGAGCCGAACCGGTACGGTTGGACGGCGTGCTTTTCGGCAGAGGGGAAAGAGATGGGCGAACTGGGTCACGTGCTCGTGCTGGCCGGTGGGCTCTCCTATGAGCGGGAGGTGTCCCTGCGCTCCGGTCGCCGGGTGAGTGAGGTGCTGCGGGCGGCGGGTGTCGACGTCGAGACCCGTGACACCGATGCCTCGCTGGTGCCGACGGTGCTGGCGGACCGCCCGGACGCAGTGTTCGTCACGCTGCACGGCGGGGCCGGCGAGGACGGCGCGATCCGTTCTGTCCTGGAACTGCTGAACGTCCCTTACGTAGGCGCCGATCCTGACGCGTGCCGGGTGGCGTTCGACAAGCCGACGGCCAAAGCGGTGGTACGTTCCGTCGGCCTGCGCACCCCCGACTCCATCACGCTGCCCAAGGAGACCTTCCACGACCTGGGCGCCTCGGTAGTCCTGGGACGCATCGTCGACCGCCTCGGTCTGCCCCTGTTCGTCAAGCCCGCAAGGGGCGGTTCCGCGCTGGGCGCCTCGATCGTGCGTACCGCCGAGGAATTGCCGGCGGCGATGGTCGGCTGCTTCGCCTACGGCGACACCGCGCTCATCGAGCGGTGCATCGAAGGCGTGGAAGTGGCCGTCTCCGTGGTGGACCTCGGCGACGGCCCGGTGGCACTCCCTGCCGTAGAGATCGTCCCAGACGAGGGCGTCTACGATTACGCCGCCCGCTACACCGCCGGCCACACCGAGTTCTTCGCCCCGGCCCGTCTGTCAGAAGCGGCAGCCGCCGCCTGCGCGAAAACCGCCGTCACCGCTCACACCGCCCTGGGCCTGCGCGACATCTCCCGCACCGACCTGATCGTCGACGCCACCGGCGCCCCCCACTTCCTCGAAGTGAACGTCGCCCCCGGCATGACCGAGACCTCCCTCCTCCCCATGGCCGTCGAATCCGCCGGCCGCGACCTCGGCACCCTATGCCGCGGCCTCCTGGAAGTAGCCGCCACCCGCCACTCCTCCACCTAACCTTCGCGACACACCCCCACCCCGACAGGCAGCACACCTCCCCCGACATACTCGCCCCACCTTCCTGCTCGCGTTTCGCCCCGGCGTTCTGCCAGCCGTTCTGCTCGCGCTCGCTCTCCCAGTCCCAGCGACAGCCCGTCCCGCTCCCCCGCGCAGTGCGCCCAAGTACCCCGTGGCCTCCCGCTGGCTGTCACCTCCGTACTCTCCCGCGTCCACGCCCGGCGACCGTAGCCAGGGAGTCCACGCGGACCTCCCCGGAGCGGCGAGCACAAGCGCCGACCCCCGGAGCGCAGATGTCAACCCTCACGCGCAGGTACGCGCGCCGAGCCCACCAGGACCGTCTGAGTAGCCTTGCCGTGTGCTGATCGACACGACCTACCCCAAGAGTTTCGCCAGCGACAACCACGCGGGCGTCCACCCGGCCGTCCTGGAGGCGATGGCAGCCGCCAACGCGGGCGACGCCCCCGCCTACGGTGGCGACGACTGGACCTCCGCCTTCGAGCGTCAGATCAAACACATCTTCGGCGAGCAGGCGAACGGCTTCGCCGTGCTGAACGGAGCGGGCGCCAACCTGATCGGCCTGGCGTTGTCCCTGGGCCGGTACGACAGCATCATCTGTCCCGAGAGCGCCCACATCGCCACCCACGAGACCGGCGCCGCCGAACGCCTCCTCGGCGTCAAGCTAACCCCCGTACCCACAGTCGACGGCAAGCTCCGCCCGGACGACATCACCGACCGCCTCCACGTACTCGGCGCCCACCACGAGGTCCAGCCGACAGTCGTCTCCATCTCCCAGGTGACCGAACTGGGCACGTGCTACACCCCCGACGAAATCGCCGCCCTGGCCGAAACCGCACACAGCGCGAACCTGCGCCTCCACGTAGACGGCGCCCGCCTGTCCAACGCCGCCGCCCACCTCGGCTGCGACCTCCGCACGATCACCACGGACGCCGGTGTGGACATCTTCAGCTTCGGCGGCACCAAGAACGGCGCGATGGCCGCCGAGGCGATCATCCTTCTCGACCCTTCGCTGAGCAAGGCGGTCCCGTACCTCCGAAGGCAGTCCCTGCAACTGGCCTCGAAGATGCGCTTCATCTCCGCCCAGCTAACCGCTCTCTTGACCGACGACCTCTGGCACCGGAACGCCACCCACGCGAACACGATGGCCCATCGCCTGGCCGACGGCGTCAGGGATCTCCCGGAGATCGGCATCGCCTTCCCCGTAGAGTCGAACGCCGTCTTCGCCACACTCCCCCGCGACGCCGTACGGACACTCAAGGAGCGCTTCCGCTTCGAGTACTGGGACGAGAACCTCGACCTCGTTCGCTGGATGACCGCCTTCGACACGACACCAGATCACGTGGACGACTTCCTAACTGCCATCCGCAAAGCCGTCTCCCGCTAGCCTCCGGCGCTCCCTCAGCCAACGCGACGCCTCTACCGCTCTCCGTTTCACGTGAAACAGCGCCGGTCCTCCACTCCATGTTTCACGTGAAACGCCCTCGTAAGGCGTCGACCCCTCGACGTGTTTCACGTGAAACCAACCCCCCCAGCGCCAAGTCTTGCCTCCCCCTCTGGCGGCGTTCTGCCACAAGGGCCTCGCAGAACACCTTCCAGGGATGCGGCTCGCTCAGTGGCATCGGCCCACTCAGCGCCAGCCTCGCTCGTAGTTTCACGTGAAACAGCGCGCCAACACAGCAGGCCGCCAACTACAGACGCTCTCCGTATTGCGCGTGAAGGCGGCGAGGATGTGCCCTCGCGGCCCGTCGTTGCTTAGCCTCGGGCAGAGGCAGGCGGACCCAAGCGGACCCAGGCACACGCAGACGGCGGCGACATCTTCATGAGCGTCGGCGCGCAACCCCGGAGAGCGCGCCGATCGGCGGCTCACGCAAGTCCTTGCCCGCGCTACCCCTTGGTCGCGCTGGTTCTTGGCCGTGCTGGTTCTTGGCCGTGCTGGTTCTTGGCCGCGAGGTGGAGGCCGGGAATTGCGAGGGGCTGTTAGGACTCGTGGTCGCGGATGGCGCGGGCGGCTTCTGGTGCCATCGTGCCGATGATGCGCTCCAGGTCGTCGATCGTGGCGAACTCGACCACGATGCGCCCCTTCCGACGCCCGAGGTCCACCTTGACCTTGGTCTCGAAGTGATCGGAGAGGCGGTCGGCCAGGTGCGTCAGGCCGGGGGCGGTCGGCTTGTTGGGCTGGCGTTCACGGGGAGCCTTGCCGGATCCCTTGGAACCGCCCAGGGCGACGATCTCTTCAACCGCGCGGACCGACAGCAGCTCCGCCACGATTCGCTTGGCCAGCTGGATCTGTTCGTCGGCGCTGTCCAGTCCGAGAAGAGCACGCGCGTGGCCCGCGCTGACCGTGCCGGCGGCGACCTTCAGCTGAACGTCCGGCGGGAGGTTCAGGAGGCGCAGGGTGTTGGTGATGTGGGAGCGGGAGCGGCCGACCTTCTGGGCCAGCTGTTCGTGCGTGGCCTGGAAGTCGTCCAGGAGCTGCTGGTAGGCGGCGGCCTCTTCGAGTGCGTTCAGCTGCTCGCGCTGAAGGTTCTCGATGAGGGCGTCACGGAGAAGCTCGTTGTCCTGGGTGTTCCGGACGATGGCGGGGACGAACTCCAAACCGGCCAGCTTGGATGCGCGCCAGCGCCGTTCTCCCATGATCAGCTCGTAACGGCCACCACCGACCGAACGGACCACGATCGGCTGGAGAAGTCCGACCTCCTTGATGGAGGCGGCCAGCTCTTCCAGACGCTCCTCGTCGAAGACCTCGCGCGGCTGACGCGGGTTGCGGACGATGGCGGTAAGAGCGATCTCCTTGAAGTACGCGCCCGCGATCGGCCTCGGACCAGACTCCGGAGCCGTCCCGTTGTCGGCCGCCACAGCTCCGGTGCCGTCAACGATGGGACCGGTCGGGATCAGCGCCCCGAGCCCCTTGCCCAATCCCCGCCGCTGCTGACTCACTGCGTCTCCTCACCGTCCCGGCCGTTTCCGGTCACACCACGAGAGGTTACCGGTGCGAACGCCACACGGTGTCCCGTCGCCACACGCGCTTCACCGCATTTACTCCCGAAGCCCCCAGATTTCCCTCCACCACTCCCCTGTCCGCCCCCGCTCACTACCCCCTCACGCATCCTGCTCACTCCCCTACACTCACTTGCCCTTATGGGCGTGGTCGGTCCTCTGCATGCGTCTCGCGCCCTCCAGCGGGCTCTTTACGTCCCGACGCCGTAGGGAGATGGGGATAGGGCGTGCACGATGGGCGGAGCGCGCACGGCAAGCCAGGCTGCGCGGCAGAGAGGGCCGTCGTGGGTGAGAGGGCACCGGCGCCCGAAGGCCGGCGAGAGTGGGAGTGACCGCGGGTTGGGCGGCGTGGAGCGGGAGCGATATCGGGCCGGGGGTGCGGGGGGGTGGCGCGGGTTCGGGTGGCGCGGGGTGGGGGGTGCCGTGGGCGAGTGCGCGGGGAATGGTGCGTGGAGGATCGAGCGAGGGGGTCGTGCGGCGTGGGGGGTCGTGCGGCGTGGTGGGGGCTCAGACCTTGCTGGCGCGGTAGGCGATCTCGCGGCTGGCGTCCATGTAGGCCATCGCGCCGCTGGAGCCCGGGTCGTACGTCATGACGGACTGGCCATAGCTGGGCGCCTCGGACAATCGGACGCTGCGTGGGATGACGGTGTTGAGGACCGTTTCGCCGAAGTGGGCGCGGACCTCGTCCGCCACCTGTGAAGCCAGGCGGGTGCGGCCGTCGTACATCGTCAGGAGGATGGTGGAGAGGTTGAGCGTCGGGTTGAGGTGGGCCTTGATGAGGTCGACGTTGCGGAGCAACTGGCCGAGGCCCTCCAGGGCGTAGTACTCGCACTGGATCGGGATCATCACCTCGTCCGCCGCCACGAGCGCGTTGACGGTCAGGAGGCCGAGTGACGGCGGGCAGTCGATGATGATGTAGTCGAACTCGAGGGCGTCGTACGCGGCCAGGGCGCGGCGGAGGCGGGCTTCGCGGGCGACGAGTGAGACGAGTTCGATCTCGGCGCCGGCGAGGTCGATGGTGGCGGGGGCGCAGTATAGGCCGGGCATTTCCGGCACTTCCTTGACGATGTCCGCCATCGGGAGGTCGTCCACCAGAACCTGGTACACGTCGGGGATGTCGCCCCGGTGCTCGGTGGCCAGGGCCGTGGAGGCGTTGCCCTGGGGGTCGAGGTCGACGACTAGGACGCGCTGGCCGTTCATGGAGAGGGCGGCGGCGATGTTGACCGATGTGGTCGTTTTGCCGACTCCACCCTTCTGGTTGGCCACGGCGATCACGCGGGTTTTGGACGGTCTTGGCCAGGCGCCTCGGGCATCGCCGGGCGCCTCACCCGCGGCGGGGGCCGATTGGACAGCAGATGTTTCACGTGAAACCACTGAGCTGAGCGCCTCTCGTACCAACGGCGAATCACCGGGGTTAAGGGGGGTCTGGGTCACGATGGCCATCCTTTCAACCAGAGGCACGGTCGTGTCGGGAATTCGCTGTCGCGACACGCCCATTTCGGGCCAACCAACCCCCGCTGGGCTGTCCGAAGAAGGGACGGCGGGCCAGCCAAGGCCACATGCGGCCACTGGCACAACGGTCACCTCCTTCGTCGACGCCTACCACGTTCCGGCGTGCGACCTGCTACCACCCGAACCAATGTTGCAGGCGGCTCGACCTTACCGTGCCCAACGGTCACAAGCTCAGCCGTTCGGGCCCCGCTCGCCTGCAACTGCGCGTTGGCTTCGGCAAGTTCCTCGGCGGCGCGCTCCCCCTTCATGGCAATGAGCTCACCGCCTTCACGAAGAAGCGGCATCGCCCATTTCAAGAGCCGATCAAGGGGCGCCACCGCCCGCGCGCTCGCCACGTCGAACTCACGCTTTCCGGCCAGCTCCTCCGCCCGCCCGCGCAACACCTCGACGTTGTCCAGCTTGAGCGCCTCGACGCTCTCCTCCAGGAAGACGGTACGGCGCAGCAGCGGCTCCAGCAGCGTCACCCGGATGTCCGGCCGCACGATCGCCAGCACCAAACCGGGCAATCCCGCCCCCGACCCGATGTCCACCAACCTGACATCCTCCGGTACGGCTTCCGCCACCACCGCGCAATTCAGCAGGTGCCTATCCCAGATCCGCGGCACCTCCCGCGGACCGAGCAGCCCACGCACCACACCGGGCCCGGCCAGAATCTCAGCGAAAGCACTCGCCCGATCCCATGCCTCTCCGGTGAAGACTTCCCGTGCGATGTCGGGCGGAGCCGGTAGCTCTTCGCTCACTGGTTGGTGGCCCTTCCAATAACGCCGATGTCGATGGATACAAGGCTAGGGGTCATAGAGGGGTGCGACGTCGCGGACCGCCCAGCACCGCCCGGCGTTCTCACCTACCGCCTCGTGATCCCGTCGCGGCCCACGGCATCACGAGGGTTGTGTGGGCACAGGTATGTGGGTGGTCGCCGGGAATCTCGGATTGCACGACCGGGGCCGCATACCGCTGGCAAGGATGCGGGGCCGAGCGCCGAGCACCGAGCGCCGGCTGGAGGGCGAGTAGCGGGTGGCAGGTCGAATGGGCGGGTCCGGAAGGAGGGTGGTAGGCCGGGTGGCGGAGGAACACGGGACGGGGGGTACGGCGTGGCGGAGTCGGACGCGGGAGAAGGCGGTGCTGTAGCCCCGAGGAGGCGGAGCCGTACCCGAGAAAAGGGTGGATAGGAGACGTAGGGCAAGGGAAAGGCCGTCGTGTCCACAGGGGGACAGACGGCCTTTTAGAGGCGGAAACCGGTTAAACGGGTAGAACCACTACGAAGCGCAGCGGTTCCTCCCCCTCGGACTCGCTGCGCAGCCCAGCCGCCGCCACCGCGTCATGCACGATCTTCCGCTCGAACGGCGTCATAGGCTGCAGCGACTTAGGCTCGCCATTCCGCTTGACCTGAGCCGCGATCTCGTTGCCAAGCTTGCTGAGCTCCGCCCGGCGCTTCTCGCGGTACCCGGCGACGTCCAGCATCAGCCGCGACCGCTCCCCCGTCTGCCGATGCACCGCCAGCCGGGTCAGCTCCTGCAGGGCCTCCAGGACCTCTCCCCCAGGCCCGACCAAGTCATCGCCCTTGACCCCGACGACGGAGACGAGCGCGCGGTCGCCCTCGACGTCCATGTCGATGTCGCCGTCGATGTCGGCGATGTCCAGCAGCCCCTCGACGTAGTCGGCGGCGATCTCGCCCTCCTGCTCCAGGGCGTTGATGTCGGGTGCAGCCTTCTCCTGCTCAGCCTCGGTCATGGCGAGCGTCTCCTTTATGATCAAGACTTCTTGCTGCCGGTGCGCTTGCTGCGAGACTGCCGGCTGGGCTGGTTCCGCACGATCTTAGGCTGCTCGGGCTCCGGTTCGGGAGCCACCTCCACGGGAGGGGTCTTCCGGAACCTGGCGAGCAGTCCGGGCTTGGGCTTCTCGGGGATCACGTTGCCCTTGGCATCGAACTCCGGCATCGGGTGCCGGCTGTAGAACCAGTGCTGCTGACCGAGCGTCCACAGGTTGGTGGTGACCCAGTAGAGGATCAGACCGAGCGGGAAGTTCAGGCTGAAGAAGGCGAACAGCGGCGAGATGTACATCAGGATCTTCTGCTGCTGCGCCATGGGGTTGTCCGGCATCTGCTGCATGGAGCGGGTGACGCTCTGCCGGACGGTGAGGAAGGTGGTCAGCGAGCTGACCGCGACGAAGACGCCGATGATGACCTTGCTCGTGACAGCCTGGGCGGAGAAGAAGGTCTCCGAGATGCCGGCGCTGAAGATGTGCGCCTGCTTGGCGCTGTCGACGACGGCCTGGGTCATGCCGTACTTGGTCGCCGTGCCGTTGGCGATCGCCTGGAGCACCGTGAACATCGAGATGAAGATCGGGAACTGGGCCAGGATCGGCAGGCAGCCGCCGAGGGGGTTGGCGCCCGCTCCCTGGTACAGCGCCATGACTTCCTGGTTCATGCGCTGCTTGTCGTTCTTGTAGCGCTTGCGCAGCTCTTGCACCTTCGGCGCGAGCTCCTGCATCTTCTTCGACGAGCGCATCTGCTTGAGGAAGAGCGGGAAGATCAGGATCCGCATGATGACGGTGAGCGTGATGATGGTCAGCGCCCAGTTCAAGCCGCTTGCGGGGTTGATGAAGGTGCTGTAAGCCTGGTGAATCCAGGTGATGACTTGCGCGATGGCTGTGTACAGCCAGTTCAGCCAGGCGAAATCCACCGAGCTAGCTCCCTTGCGTTTCGTGTGACCGGACCGGGCGTGGAGGGACCGGATCCAGTCCTCCGGGGTTGAACGGATGACAACGCCCGATGCGCCGGACGGTCAGCCAGATGCCCCGAAGAGCACCGTGTACGGCTATCGCCTCGAGTCCATAGGCACTGCATGAGGGGTAGAAACGGCAGCGCGGACCCAGCATCGGGCTGATGAAGGCCCGATAGAACCGGATCGGGGCGATTAGGACCCGGGCCGGGAGGCTCGGCTCGCCCTGCGGCTGCTCCGTCATCTGTGTCCATCCGTCGCGGACTCGCGCCTCTTCAGCAAACGATTCAGCGCGGTGTCGAGTTCTCCGGCGAGAACCTCGCTTGGCGCTGACGCCGCCGGTGGGTTGGCGCGTATCACCAGCAGGCTACCTCGCGGGAGGCGGTCGAGACGCTCGCGCATCAGGTGTCGAAGGCGGCGCTTGACCCTGTTGCGCACGACAGCCCCGCCGACCGCACGACTGACCACGAAACCCACCAGAGGTTCTTCTTCACCAGAAACCCTCAGATGAGCCACCAAAGTGGGGCGACCGGCACGCTGGCCGCGCTTGACCGCAGCGGCGAAGTCCTCGCCCCGCCGCATCCGGGAGCTTGGGGATAGCACTGAAGACGCCTATCGCCCGCCGGCGAAGGTCACCGGCGGGCGGACGAATCGGGCGCAGCGAGCCGTCAGGCCGACAGCTTCTCGCGGCCCTTGCGACGCCGGGCGGCAAGGATGGCGCGGCCGGCGCGCGTACGCATGCGCAGCCGGAAGCCGTGGGTCTTCGCGCGGCGGCGGTTGTTCGGCTGGAAAGTACGCTTGCTCACGGGTGGGCTCCAGGCTTGATGATGCGCCCGAGCTGGGCGCCTAACACTCATGGACGGGCCCGCCACGGGCATGCAGAAGCGCCGTCGTGTGGCAAGCCGACCGTCGTACGTTACGGGTCATATATGGCCCAGGTCAAACCAGCACCGGTTATCCACGTATCCACAAGTGGGTTTTCCACCGCCTCGGCCACGTCCACAGTATGTGCACCGAGGTACCACTAGGCTGTGGACAACGTCTTGAACACAGCTGTGCACATCGATACTGTCGGCCCTTCTAGGCCCGCCGTGAGCCTGTGCACAGCTTGTGGATCACTTGTGGAGACTGTGCGGACAACACACGGCCACCCTGTTGTGGACGGTGAGGGCTGATCACCGAGCGAGCGGCCATCGTGTGTGGATAAACGATCGCGGGGGGCCGCGACAGGGAGGAGCAGCCGGACTATGGACCTCGGCGGCGTATGGGCGAAGGCACTGGACAACTTCCTCAACGAGAGCGTGCCGGTCCAGCAGCGAACCTGGCTGTCCATGGTCCGGCCGATCGCCCTGGCGGACGACACGATCGTGCTCGGTGTGCCCAATGACTTCCTGAAAGACCTCATCGAGGGCAAGTTGCGGACGCTGGTGGCGCACGCGCTGTCGCAGGAGCTCGGCCGGGCGATGCGGCTGGCGGTGATGATCGACACCACGGCGCCGGCGCGGCCGTTGCCCGAGGTTCATCCCCAGCCTGTGACTCAGAGTTATCCCCAGAGTGTGGATCACTTTCCACAGCCTCCGCAAACCCCGAGTTACCAGGTCTCGGAGCCGCCCCAGTTCTATTCCCCACAGCCTGAGGCACAGCCGGTATCCACCGACTATCCACAGCGCCAGTTCGGTTATGAACAGGAGAAGGCGCCGGAGCCCGCCCAGCCCCGTTGGGAAGCGAAAAGCAGCAAACCCAGCGAACCGGCCAGACTCAATCAGAAGTACACCTTTGAGACATTTGTTATCGGCGCCAGCAACCGGTTCGCCCACGCGGCCGCCGTGGCGGTGGCCGAGTCTCCGGCCAAGGCGTACAACCCGCTGTTCATCTACGGCGACTCGGGCCTGGGGAAAACCCACCTTCTCCACGCCATCGGGCATTACGCGCAATCCCTGTACGACGGCGCGCGAGTCAGATACGTGAGCTCCGAGGAGTTCACCAACGACTTCATCAACAGCATCCGCGACCACAAGGCCGACGGGTTCCGCAGCCGCTACCGCGCGATCGACATCCTGCTCGTGGACGACATCCAGTTCCTGGAGGGCAAGGAGCAGACGCAGGAGGAGTTCTTCCACACCTTCAACACGCTCCACAACGCCAACAAGCAGATCGTCATCTCCAGCGACCGGGCGCCCAAGCAGCTGATCACCCTGGAGGACCGGCTGCGCAACCGGTTCGAGTGGGGCCTGATCACCGACGTCCAGCCGCCAGAGCTGGAGACCCGCATCGCGATCCTCAGGAAGAAGGCCATCCAGGAGGGCCTGGCCGCGCCGCCCGAGGTGCTCGAGTACATCGCCAGCCGGATCTCCACCAACATCCGCGAGCTTGAGGGCGCGCTGATCCGGGTCACGGCGTTCGCCAGCCTCAACCGGCAGGGTGTGGATCTCCAGCTGGCCGAGGTCGTGCTCAAGGACCTCATCACCTCGGAGTCCGGCCCCGAGATCACGATCGCCAACATCATGGCCAAGACCGCCGAGTACTTCGGCATCAGCATCGACGACCTCTGCGGAAGCTCGCGCAGCCGCGCGCTCGTCAACGCCCGGCAGATCGCGATGTACCTCGCCCGCGAGCTGACGGACCTGAGCCTGCCGAAGATCGGGCAGCAGTTCGGCGGCCGCGACCACACCACGGTCATGCACGCGGAGCGCAAGATCCGCTCGCTCATCGCGGAGCGCCGGTCGATGTACAACCAGGTCAACGAGCTGACAATGCGTATAAAGCAGACGTCGCACGGGTCCTAGTCGTCATGCACACCCTGTGGATAACACTGTGGATCAGCGGAAACTCCCGGAGAACCGGGGTTCGCCGCCGGAATGAGCCCGAAAAGTCCGCACGATGCCTGGGGATAAATCTGGGGACATCCTGCGGACAACTTGGGGACTACCGGTGGACGACTTGGGGACAGCCTGTGCACAGTGGTTTCAGGGGTCACCTGGAGCTCCGTTTACCCCGTGGATAACCGGTGGAAACCCAGTGGATAACCCGTGGATGAACACCCTGTGATCTGGGGACGGCCTGTGGGGAACGACCGTTCATCCCCAGGCTCGCGAGTTACCCCCAGGCGTCACCCACACGGGCAGTGGATGAAAATCGGGCCGCTGAGCTGCGAGAACTCAGGTTGTCCACAGTATCCACCGCCCCTAGTGTGATGACCTCTTATCTCTCTTACAAAGAAACTCAAGACCCATAGAGGGGTTCCGCCCGTCCAGAGGTGCGGGAGAGTGAACACTTGAATCAGCGACGAAACCAGGAGGTTGATCACCGTGATGTTCCGAATCGAGCGAGACGTCCTCGCTGAGGCGGTGGCATGGACGGCACGCAGCCTCCCGGCGCGACCGTCGGTGCCCGTCCTGGCCGGCATGCGCCTGGAGGTCACCGGGGAGCAGAAGCTCAAGCTGTCCGGCTTCGACTACGAGGTCTCCGCGGAGGTGACGCTCGAACTACAGACCGGTGAAGCGGGCGTCGTCCTGGTGAGCGGCAAGCTGCTCGCCGAGATCACCCGCGCCCTTCCCGCACAGCCTGTGGACTTCGTGGTGGATGGCGCGAAGGCCGTGGTCACGTGCGGCAGCGCGCGCTTCACCCTGTTGACCATGCCGGTGGAGGACTACCCGTCCCTGCCGACGATGCCGCCGGCCGCGGGCCGGGTGGGCAGCGACGTGTTCGCCTCGGCCGTCGGCCAGGTCGCCGTCGCCGCCGGGCGCGACGACACGCTGCCCATGCTCACGGGCGTGCGCATGGAGATCGAGGGCGACACCGTGACCCTCGCGGCCACCGACCGCTACCGCCTCGCCGTACGCGAGCTGAGGTGGCAGCCGGGGCAGCCGGACTTCGCGGCGATCGCGATGATCCCCGGCAAGACGCTCGCCGACACGGCCAAGGCTCTCGGTTCCACGGGCGCCGAGGTGGAGATCGCGCTAAGCTCGGCCGGCGGCACCGGCGAGGGCATGATCGGGTTCTCCAGCGCCGGGCGCAGGACCACGACGCGGCTGCTCGACCCCGAGTTCCCCAAGTACCGCTCCCTGCTACCGACGGAGTTCGCGGCCAAGGCCGAGTTGTCCACAGCCCCGTTCGTCGAGGCGGTCAAGCGTGTGGCCCTGGTGGCCGAGCGCAACACCCCGGTGCGCATGGCGTTCAGGGAGGGCGAGGTCGTGCTGGAGGCGGGCAGTGGCGACGAGGCGCAGGCCGTGGAGGTCCTTCCCGTGGACTACGAGGGCGAGGAGATGAACATCGCCTTCAACCACCAGTTCCTGCTCGAAGGCCTCGGCGCCATCGACTCCGACGTGGCCAGGCTCCAGATGACCACGTCCACCAAGCCCGCTATCCTCACCGGCGGCAAGCCTGTGGATGGCGACGCGGCGCCCGACTACCGATACCTGATCATGCCCATCCGCTTGTCGAGCTGAAATGATGGAAGCCTGACAAGGGGGTTGTAACCAATGCAGATCGGCATGGTCGGACTCGGCAAGATGGGCGGCAACATGGCCGAGCGGCTCCGCCGCGGTGGCCACGACGTGGTCGGCTACGACCGCGACCCGTCCGTCAGCGATGTGGGGAGCCTCAAGGAGCTCGTCGGGCGGCTGCAGGCGCCGCGCGTGGTGTGGGTCATGGTGCCCGCGGGCGCGCCCACCCAGCAGACCGTCGACGAGCTGGGCGAACTGCTGGCCGAGGGCGACATCGTCGTCGACGGCGGGAATTCACACTATGTGGATGACCAGAAGCACGCCGAGGAGCTGGCCAAGCGCGGCGTCGGCTTCGTCGACTGCGGCGTGAGCGGCGGCGTCTGGGGGCTGCAGAACGGCTACGCCCTCATGTGCGGCGGCGAGAAGTCCAACGTGGACAAGGTCATGCCGATCTTCGAGACGCTCAAGCCGGAGGGCGAGGACGGCTTCGTCCACGCCGGCGAGGTGGGCGCGGGTCATTTCGCCAAAATGGTCCACAACGGCATCGAGTACGGCATGATGCAGGCCTTCGCCGAGGGCTGGGAGCTGCTGGAGGCCTCCGACGTCGTCAAGGACGTGCGCGGCAGCTTCAGCAGCTGGCGCACCGGCACCGTCATCCGCTCGTGGCTGCTCGACCTGATGGTCCGCGCGCTCGACGACGACGAGCACCTGGACGAGCTCAAGGGTTATGCACAGGACTCCGGCGAGGGCCGGTGGACGGTGCAGGCGGCTGTGGACCACGCCGTGCCGCTGCCGGTGATCACCGCCGCGCTGTACGCCCGCTTCGCCTCCCGCCAGGACGACTCGCCGGCGATGAAGGTCGTGGCCGCCCTCCGCAACCAGTTCGGCGGCCACGCGGTCACCGGTACGGCGGGCTCGGACGAAAAGGGAGCGGACTCCCCCGGCGCCGACGTCAAGCCGCCCAAGGAAGCCGGTTAGGTTTTCCACAGGCGGCACGGCGGTGACCCCAGGGACCGGTGTGGCCCACTAACCTTCCTTGGGTGCATGTCGCCCATCTCTCGCTGACCGACTTCCGGTCCTACGCGTCGGTGGAGCTCGGCCTGGAGCCGGGCATCACCGCCCTCGTGGGGCCGAACGGCCAGGGCAAGACCAACCTGGTCGAGGCCCTGGGCTACGTGGCGACGCACTCCAGCCACCGCGTCGCCAACGACGCTCCCCTGGTACGGCAGGGCGCCGCGCGGGCCATCGTCCGCTGCGCCGTACACAGGGATGACCGGCGGGCACTGGTCGAGCTGGAGATCAACCCGGGCAAGGCCAACCGGGCCAGGCTGAACCGCTCCGCCGTCTCCCGGCCCAGGGACGTGATCGGGCTGCTGCGCACGGTGCTGTTCGCGCCGGAGGACCTGGCGCTGGTCAAGGGCGACCCGTCGGAGCGGCGGCGCTTCCTCGACGACCTGCTGGTGTCCAGGGCGCCGCGGTTCGCGGCGGTGCGGGCCGACTACGATCGGGTGCTCAAGCAACGCGGCGCGTTGCTGCGCACGGCCGCGCAGGCCCGCAGAGGCTCCAGGAGCGCCCGGCGGGCGGAGAGTGACACCGCGTTCGCATCGGCGGGCGCCGGGGACGTCCTGAGCACTCTGGAGGTCTGGGACGCGCATCTCGCGCGGCACGGCGCCGAGTTGCTTCAGGCGCGGCTCGATCTCGTGGAGGCGCTGCGGCCGCTGGTGGCCGGAGCCTATGCCGCGCTGGCCCCGGCGAGCGGTGCGGCGACCCTGTCGTACCGCAGCACGTTGTCCACAGGTGGGGATGATCCTGAGGGCGAAGAGCCCGGCGGACGTGGATCTTCTGATACACAGACGTTATCCACAGACTTGGGGAAAACCCTTGAAGAGCGGCTGCGCGAGCGGCTACAAGAGGTGCGCTCCGCGGAGCTGGAGCGGGGGGTCACACTCGTCGGCCCGCACCGCGATGATCTTGTTCTAGGGCTCGGCGAGCTGCCCGCGCGCGGCTACGCCAGCCACGGCGAGTCGTGGTCGTTCGCGCTGGCGCTGCGTCTGGCCGCCTACGACCTGCTGAAGGCCGACGGCGGCGATCCGGTGCTGATCCTGGACGACGTCTTCGCCGAGCTCGACACCCAGCGCAGGCGCCGGCTGGCCGAGATCGTGGCGCCGGCCGAGCAGGTCCTGATCACGGCGGCTGTGGATGACGACGTGCCCGGCGAGCTGGTCGGAGCCCGTTACGACGTCGCCGAGGGGAGTGTGAACCGTGTCCGATGAGGAGAACCCGGCGGCGCGTGGCGCCGCGATGGCCAGGGAGAAGCTGGCCCAGGCCAAGGCGGACGCGGCCAAGCGCGGCCAGCTCCCCCGGCGCGAGCCGCGCCGCAGGGCCGCGGGGCCGTCGCGTGGAGCGGGCGATCCCCAGCTTTTCGGCCGCGCCATCATGGATCTGCTGTCCGATCGCGGCTGGGAGCGCTCCGCCGCGGTCGGCGGGGTTTTCGGTCGCTGGGCCGACATCGTCGGCACCGATCTCGCCGCGCACACCAAACCGGAGTCCTTCGAGGACGGCGAGGTGCTCGTCGTGGCCGACTCCACGGCATGGGCGACGCAGGTCAGGCTGCTCGCGCGCACCCTCGTACGCAGGCTGAACGAGGAGCTCGGTGACAACACGGTCACAAAAGTGAAGGTCAGGGGTCCGCAGAACGCGCCACGCCCCAGCGGCGGCCTGCGCGTGACCGGCAGCCGGGGCCCCGGAGACACCTATGGCTAGCCCGCTCCGGGCGATCAGAGAGCCACTGACGCGATGAGCCCCCCACGCAAAGGGGGGATGCTTAAGCGGGGGGAAAACGAGCTAGAGAGCATCACAGGCGCGTTCAATGCCACCTTCGGCGCTCCGAGCCGGTAGAATGAAAGCGGATTCCGGACACGTCCGCTTGCGTGTCACCCCGGCAGCAAGCCGACTCCCCCGGGTGACCGCGCATCGGGGCACTCACGACGGTGACGGGCACGGCAGGGGCAGCTCGCAGTTGACTGCTTACCCAGCCGCGTGTCCGCGGCAGGAGGATTTCGCACTTGTCCTACGACGCTAGCTCAATCACCGTACTCGAAGGGCTTGAGGCGGTCCGCAAGCGCCCGGGTATGTATATCGGCTCCACCGGCGAGCGCGGCCTGCACCACCTTGTCCAGGAGATCGTGGACAACGCTGTGGACGAGGCCCTCGCGGGTTTTGCCAAACACATCGACGTCACCCTACTTCCCGACAACGGCGTGCGCGTCGTGGACGACGGCCGCGGCATCCCGACGGGCATCCACCCCGTCGAGAAGCGTTCCGCGGTCGAGGTCGTCCTGACCACGCTGCACGCCGGCGGCAAGTTCGACGGCAGCTCGTACGCCGTCTCCGGCGGCCTGCACGGCGTGGGTTCGGCCGTGGTCAACGCGTTGTCCACAGCCATGGACGTGGTGGTCAAGCAGAACGGCCACTACCACCACCTGCGCCTGGAGAACTCCAAGCCGCTGGCGCCGCTGCAGCAGGGCGAGCCGACCGAGGAGACCGGCACCGAGATCACCTTCTGGGCCGACGGCACGATCTTCGAGACCACCACGTGGAACTTCGAGCTGCTCTCGCGCCGCTTCCAGGAGATGGCCTTCCTCAACAAGGGCCTGACGATCACGCTCACCGACGAGCGGCCCGACCACATCAACGGTGACGTGCACAAGGTCGAGTACCTCTACGAGGGCGGCCTGTCCGACTTCGTCAAGCACCTCAACGGCAAGAAGGAGCCGGCCCACGCCTCGATCATCGCGTTCGAGGAAGAGGGCGACGGCATCTCGGTCGAGATCGCGATGCAGTGGAACAACTCCTACTCGGAGTCGGTCTACTCCTTCGCCAACGTCATCAACACCGCCGAGGGCGGCACCCACGAGGAGGGCTTCCGCGCGGCGCTGACGTCGATCGTCAACCGCTACGCGCGCGAGCAGAAGTTCCTCAAGGAGGGCAAGGACGAGAACCTCTCCGGCGAGGACGTCCGCGAGGGCCTGACCGCGATCATCTCGGTGAAGCTGGCCGACCCGCAGTTCGAGGGCCAGACCAAGACCAAGCTGGGCAACACCGAGGCCAAGTCGTTCGTGCAGAAGGCCTGCAACGACCACCTGCGCGACTGGTTCGAGCGCAACCCGGGCGAGGCCAAGGACGTCATCAACAAGTCGCTGCAGGCCGCCCGCGCCCGCGTCGCCGCCCGCCAGGCCCGCGACCTGACCCGGCGCAAGTCGCTGCTGGAGTCCGGCAGCGGCCTGCCGGGCAAGCTGGCCGACTGCCAGTGGAACGACCCCGAGAAGTGCGAGCTCTACATCGTCGAGGGCGACTCGGCCGGCGGTTCCGCCAAGGGCGGGCGCGACTCGCGCTACCAGGCGATCCTCCCGATTCGCGGCAAGATCCTCAACGTGGAGAAGGCCCGGATCGACAAGGTGCTCAAGAACAACGAGGTCCAGGCGCTCATCACCGCCCTCGGCACGGGTGTGCACGACGAGTTCGACATCTCGAAGCTGCGCTACCACAAGGTGATCCTGATGGCCGACGCCGACGTCGACGGCCAGCACATCAACACGCTGCTGCTGACGTTGCTGTTCCGCTTCATGCGGCCGCTGATCGAGGCCGGGCACGTCTACCTGTCCTGCCCGCCGCTCTACAAGATCAAGTGGAACCGCAGCGGTGACGACGCCTCGTACGCCTACTCCGACACCGAGCGCGACGCGGTCATCCAGGCCGGCATCGAGGCGGGCAAGCCCGACCCGCGGCCGCGCGACAACGTCCAGCGCTTCAAGGGTCTCGGCGAGATGAACGCCGGCCAGCTCTGGGAGACCACGATGAACCCGGAGACCCGGCTGCTTCGCCTGGTCACGCTCGATGACGCCGCGCAGGCCGACGACCTGTTCAGCGTGCTGATGGGCGAGGACGTCGAAGCAAGGCGCGACTTCATCATCCGTAACGCCCGCGACGTCCGCTTCCTCGACGTTTAGCCAGAATAAGGATCACCACCTGTGACGGAAGTGAACACCAGTTTCCCGGCTGAGCGCATCGAGCCGGTGGACATCCAGTCCGAGATGCAGCGCAGCTACATGGACTACGCGATGTCCGTCATCGTGTCCCGTGCGCTGCCTGACGTCCGCGACGGCCTCAAGCCGGTGCACCGCCGGGTCCTCTACGCGATGTACGACGGCGGCTACCGTCCCGATCGCGGCTACTTCAAGTGCGCGCGCGTCGTCGGTGACGTGATGGGCACCTACCATCCCCACGGCGACACGTCGATCTACGACGCGCTGGTACGGCTGGCGCAGCCCTGGTCGCTGCGCTACCCGCTGGTCGACGGCCAGGGCAACTTCGGCTCGCCGGGCAACGACCCGGCGGCGGCGATGCGCTACACCGAGTGCAAGCTCGCGCCCATCGCCATGGAGATGCTGCGCGACATCGACAAGGACACCGTCGACTTCCGCCCCAACTACGACGGCAAGTCGCAGGAGCCGGACGTCCTGCCGGCGCGGTTCCCGCAGCTGCTGGTCAACGGCTCGGGCGGCATCGCCGTCGGCATGGCCACCAACATCCCGCCGCACAACCTGCGCGAGGTGGCGGCCGCGGTCAAGTGGTACCTGGAGAACCCAGAGGCCCCCGACGAGGAGCTGCTCGAAGCTGCGATCGGGCTGGTCAAGGGGCCCGACTTCCCGACCCGCGCGCTCATCGTGGGCCGGCGGGGCATCGAGGACGCCTACCGCACCGGCCGCGGTTCGATCACCATGCGCGCGGTGGTCGAGGTCGAGGAGGACGGCAAGGGCCGCCAGGCGCTGGTCGTCACCGAGCTGCCCTATCAGGTCAACCCGGACAACCTGGCGCTGAAGATCGCCGAGCTGGTCCGGGAAGGCAAGCTGACGGGGATCGCCGACGTACGCGATGAGAGCTCTTCGCGGGTCGGGCAGCGTCTGGTGATCGTGCTCAAGCGCGACGCGGTCGCCAAGGTCGTGCTGAACAACCTCTACAAGCACACCCAGCTGCAGGACACGTTCGGGGCCAACATGCTGGCCCTGGTCGACGGGGTGCCGCGTACGCTGCGGCTCGACCAGTTCGTCCGGCACTACGTGGCCCACCAGATCGAGGTCATCGTCCGCCGGACGCGCTACCTGCTGCGCAAGGCCGAGGAGCGGGCGCACATCCTGCGCGCGCTGCTGAAGGCGCTCGACCGGCTGGACGAGGTCATCGCCCTCATCCGCGCGTCCGAGTCGGCCTCGCACGCCCAGCAGGGCCTGATGTCGCTGCTGGACATCGACGAGGTGCAGGCGCAGGCCATCCTCGACATGCAGCTGCGCAAGCTCGCCGCCCTGGAGCGCCGGTCGATCCAGGACGAGTACGACCAGCTGATGGCCCTGATCGCCGAGTACAACGCGATCCTGGCCAGCGAGGCACGGCAGCGGGAGATCGTCAACGAAGAGCTGACGGAGATCGTCAACAAGTTCGGCGACGAGCGGCGTACCGAGATCATCGCCTATGACGGCGACATGTCGATCGAGGACCTCATCGCCGAGGAGGGCGTGGTCGTCTCGATCACGCGCGACGGCTACGCCAAGCGCACCAAGACCGACCTGTACCGCCAGCAGAAGCGCGGCGGCAAGGGTGTACGCGGCGCGCAGTTGCGCCAGGACGACATCGTCGACCACTTCTTCGTCACCACGACGCACCACTGGCTGCTGTTCTTCACGAACAAGGGGCGCGTGTACCGGGTCAAGGCGTACGAGCTGCCTGACGTGGCACGGGACGCGCGGGGCATGCATCTTGCGAACCTTCTTGCCATGCAGCCCGACGAAACAGTCATGGAAGTTCTGGATTTGCGTGACTACGACGTCGCGCAGTACCTGGTGCTGGCAACACGCAGCGGCCTGGTCAAGAAGACCCGCCTGGAGGAGTACGACTCCCCCAGGACCGGCGGCCTCATCGCGATCAACCTTCGCGACGACGACGAGGTCATCGCCGCCCGGCTGGTGTCGGAGGAGGATGACCTGCTGCTCGTGTCCAAGGGGGCGCAGTCGATCAGGTTCACCGCCTCGGACGACGCGCTACGCCCGATGGGCCGCGCGACCAGCGGCGTCATCGGGATGAGGTTCCTCGAAGGCGACGAACTTCTCGCCATGAATCGCATCGCAGACGGTCAAGATGTGCTTATTGCCACTAAGGCTGGGTACGCGAAGCGGACGCCCGTGGACCAGTATCCAGTTCAGGGCCGTGGCGGTAAGGGCGTGCTGACGGCGAAAATTGTCAGCGCACGTGGCAAGCTGGTTGGAGCCGTCATGGTCAACCCGGAGGACGAGGTCTTCGCGATCACGTCAGCGGGCGGGGTGATCCGGACGAGTGCCGGGCAGATCAAGCAGTCCGGCCGTCAGACCATGGGAGTGCGCTTGATGAATCTCGCCGAAGGCGACAGCGTGGTGGCTCTCGCCCGAAACGCCGAGTCGTTGGAGGCTTCGGTCGAGGCAGAGGAAGACGGGGGAGGAGAGTAACGGATGAGCGCCGCCCAGGGTGGTCCCGCCAAGACCAAGCCGGTCGTTCGCGAGAACGGCCAGCAGCAGCCTCAGAAGAACACGCCGGCGGAGACCGCTGACTCGATCAAGGAAGAGCAGAGGGCACCGGAGGCCCCGGCTCCCGCGGAGGGTAACGACACGGTCCGCATCCGGCCGTCCCTCGCCACCGAGGCTCCCCCTCCGCCGCCCAAGATCGAGCTACCCACCAAGAAGAAGTCCGCGGGGGGCGCCGCCGGGGCCAGGCTGCCGCGCAAGGCCCACCTGGTCCTGCGCCGGATCGAGCCCTGGTCGGCCATGAAGTTCAGCTTCGTGGTGTCCCTGGTCTGCTTCGTGGTGCTGTTCGTGGCGGTCGCCGTGCTGTACGGCGTGCTGTCGGCCCTGGGCGTGTTCGACTCGCTGGTCGACCTGGTCAACCAGCTCGGCAAGGGCGAGCAGGGCCAGAACTCCATCCCGATCAACATCGCCTCCTGGTTCGAGCCGGTGCGCATCCTGGGCTACACGGCGCTGATCGGCGCGGTGAACGTCGTGCTGATCACGGCTTTGGCCACGCTGGGTGCGGTCATCTACAACATCGCCTCCGATCTGGTGGGCGGCGTCGAGGTGACCTTCAGCGAGGCCGAGTAGCCACCGCTTGTCTTCGCCGCCCCCGTGATTCGTCGATGGGGGCGGCGCGAGCAGTGGGCCGGGCACGGTAAGCTTTTCCTCGTCCGAACAACCGGTTCGCACCCGTTCGGCGGATGCGATAACGTTCGGTGTGCGCGGGGCTATAGCTCAGACGGTTAGAGCGCTTCCCTGATAAGGAAGAGGTCCCAGGTTCAAGTCCTGGTAGCCCCACCCAGTCCCACCAGCACAAGCAGAGCCGCTCTCGATTACGAGGCGGCTCTTTTCATGTTCTGGGAAGGCGCGGCGGCTCAGCAGGGGTAGACGGAGATGCCGGGCGGGTCCTGCAGGCAGGCGAAGGTGCCGTCGGGCAGGGCGATGACGACGACCTCGATGGTCTGGCCGTCGTCGGCCTGGGTGCTCTGCTTGGGCTCGTACTTGACCAGCGAGTCGGCGGGGAAGTCGCGGTCCAGGGTGCGGCCCATGATGAGGCTCACCTCGTAGAGGCGGCTCTTGACCTCTTCGGTGAGCCTTTTGACCCGCGCGCGGTCGTCCGTGCTCAGGGGAACGCGGGTCTGTTCTGTGGTGCTCGTCATGATGTGTCCCTTTCGTGGTTTCTAGGACTCATCGTGTGGGCGCGGGGCTCCTACCGGCATGAGCATCCCCCTACTCAACCTGCTCACGGGGACGAGGGTCAGCGCCGTCACCACCGCCAGGGCGCCGAAGGCCAGGCGGAAGTCGCCCATGGTGTCGCGCAGGGCGCCGACGAGGACGGGGGCGAGGGCGGCGCAGCCGTACCCGATGAAGAAGGCCATCGCGCTGATGCGGCCCGCCTGGGCGGCGTCGCGGCTGAGGACCACGGGGAGCGTGAGAACCAGCGTGAACAGACCGCCGTGGCCGACGCCCAGGGCGGCTATCCACAGCCAGGTCGCCGTGGCGGGGGCGAGGGACAGGCCGGCGAAACCCATGGCGGTGAGGGTGGTCGTCAGTGCCAGTCCTACGCGCCGGTCCCGGTGCTCACCCAGCAGAGCGGGTACGGCCAGCATCGCCGCCACCTGGATGCCGATCATCACGGTCAGCAGGCCCCCGCCGCCGGCGCCGCTCTCCCGCAGGAGGGGCACGATCCAGGCCAGCTCGCAGTAGTACAGGGCGGAGCTGGCGGCCGACAGGATCGTCACCCGCCAGGCCACGGCGCTGCGCCAGGGCAGGCCTCTGGTGGCGGGGCCGGCGGGGGCGGTCACGTCGGACAGGGCCAGCGAGCGCCGCGACGCCGTCCAGACGGCCGTGCCGGCGAGGGCGAGCAGGGACCAGGACGCCAGCGCGCCGGGCCAGGAGCCCAGGAAGCCGGCCAGGGGAGCGCTGACCCCGGCCGCGACGGCGCCGCCCGCGCCGAGCCCGGCGGTGTACACGCCGGTGGCGAGGCCGGCGCGGTCGGCGAAGCGGGTCTTCACGACGGCGGGGAGCAGGGTCTGGGCGATGGCGATTCCGGCTCCGACCGCCGCCGCGCAGCTCAGCTGCAGCCAGGTGGACGCGCCCGCGGCGCGGGCGGCCGTGGCCAGGGTGATGACGCCCAGGCCGAGCAGTACACCGCGCTGAAGCCCGAGACGCCGGCCGGCCACGGCGGCGAGCGGCGCGCACAGGCCCATGGCCAGGGTCGGGATGGTCGTCAGGAGCGCGACGGCGGTCGCGGTCAGGTCCAGGTCGGCGCGGATGCGGTCCACGAGCGGGGAGACGGCGGCGATCGCCGGCCGCAGGTTCGCCGCCGCCACGAACATCGCCAGCCCGGCCATGCCGAGCGTCTGTTTACCCATCGTCCAGCCTCCATTGATCTCGGATATTTTCTATCCGAGTTCTATCACACAATTCGGACAGAAAATGTCCGTAAGATGGGCCCATGAAGTTGTCCAACGGGGTGGAGTGGGCGCTGCACAGCTGCGTCACGCTCAGCCAGAGCCGCGCGCCCGTGCCCGCGGCCCGGCTCGCGGAGCTGCACGGCACCCCGCCCGCCTACCTCGCCAAGCATCTGCAGGCGCTGTCGCGGGCGGGCATCGTGCGCTCAACGGCTGGCCAGGTCGGCGGGTACTCCCTGACCAGGCCGGCGGCGGAGATCTCGGCGCTGGAGGTGGTGCGGGCCATCGACGGCACCGAGCCCGCCTACCGGTGTACCGAGATCCGTCAGCGCGGGCCGCTGGCCCTTCCGGCCGAGCGGTGCGAGCGGCCCTGCGCGATAGCCCGCGCGATGGCGGCCGCCGAGGAGGCCTGGGCGCGGGCGCTCGGCGAGGTCACGGTCGCGGACCTCGCCGCGCGCATCGACGCCGACAGCGGAGGTACGGCGATGGCCGCCGTCGGCAGCTGGCTCACGAGCGATACCGCCGGTCGTTAGACCACCGGCGCGAGGTCGGCTGATCGGGTGCGGGCCAGCAGGAGATAGAGCGGGACGGTGACGGCGAGGCTGACGATCCAGCTGATGTCGGCGCCGGACAGGGCCGTGGCGACCGGGCCGGTGTAGAGGACGGTGCTCATGAACGGGATCTCCACCAGAATCCCGACCGTGTAGGCGATCAGGGCGGGCTTGTCGTACCTGCCGTACCGGCCGCCGTCGGGCAGGAAGAAGTCCTCGACGGCGTACCGTCCCTTGCGGACCAGGTAGAAGTCGACCAGGTTGACCGCGGTCCAGGGGATGAACACGTACTGCAGCAGGATGATCAGGTTGGTGAAGCCGGTGACGAAGTCGTCCGACATGAGCAGGGCGACGAACGAGGCCACGGCGACCATCGCCGCGCCGATCGCCGCCCGCTCGCGGGTGCCGGGCAGCCAGCGGGAGCGGAAGGTCTGCACGATGGTGACGACCGCTAGCACGGCGCCGTACAGGTTCATCGCGTTGAAGTGCATGATCACCGCGGCGAAGCTCAGCAGCGCGATCGTGCTCAACGGGCCGCCGAGCACCTGGGGCATCCCGGTCAGGACGTCGCCGCGGACCGCGATGGAGACGATGACGCCGACGGCCATCGGGACGATGCCGCCCAGGACGGCGCCGGCGTACGTCCACCAGAAGGTCGAGCGGAGGCTGGCGGTCCGCGCGGGCATGTAGCGGGAGTAGTCCGATACGTAGGGCGCGAACGCGATCAGCCACAGCGCGCCGACGGCCATCGTGCCGAGGAAGCCGCGCAGGGTCGGCTGGCCGATCTGGAAGACCGCCGCCGGGACGTTGCCCATCACGGCCATGCCGACGACCAGGACGCCCACGGTCGCGACCGACACCGCGGTGATCACGCGGCCGATGAGGTGGATCAGCTGGTAGCCGACCACGCACACGACCAGGCCGACGACCGCGAACAGCGCGGAGAGCAGCCAGATCGGCACCGCGGGCAGGGCCGCGTTGACGGACTGGGCGCCGGAGACGATGTTGGCCGCGTAGATGCCGACGTACATGATCAGGACGACGACCAGGACGACGAGCGACCCGCGGACCCCGAACTGGCCGCGGCTCTGGATCATCTGGGGGACCCCGAGCTGCGGCCCCTGGGCGCTGTGCAGCGACATGGCCAGCCCGCCCAGCAGCAGGCCGGCGAGTAGCGCGATCAGGCTCCACCAGAAGTCGAGCCCGTAGACCAGGGGCGCGATGCCGCCGGTGACGAAGGTCAGCGGGCCGATGTTGGCGGCGAACCAGATGCTGAACAGGTCGCGTGGCCGGCCGGTCCGTTCGTCGGCGGGGATGATGTCGATGCTGCGTCGTTCCAGCGTCATGGCGCTTCCCAGGGCGAGGGCTGGGCCCGGTGGGCCAGGTAGTTGACCTTGAGCTTGGTGAACTCGCGGATGGTCTCCAGTCCGCCCTCCTCGCCGCGGCCGGAGGCCTTGTGGCCTTCGTAGGGGACGTGGGCGTGGTCGCGGAAGGGGGCGTTGGTCCAGACGATGCCGGCCTGGAGCCGGTCGGTGAGCTCGACGGCCTCGTCGAGGCGGTCGGTCCAGACGGTGGCGGCCAGGCCGTACGAGGTGTCGTTGGCGAGGCGTACCGCCTCGTCCAGGCCGCGGTACCTGAGGACCGACACGACGGGGCCGAAGATCTCCTCCCGCGCCGCCGCCATGGACGGGGTCACGCCGTCGAGCACGGTGGGCTGGAGGAAGGCGCCCTCCTGGCGGGGACGGCCGCCGCCGTGGGCGATCGTGGCGCCCTCGGCGAGCGCGGCGTCGATGGCCCGCTCCACTCCTTCGCGGTGCTCGCGGCTGACCAGCGGGCCCATCTGGGTGGCGGGGTCCATCGGGTCGCCGACCACGACGTTCGCGGTGGCGCGCAGGAACAGCTCCAGGAACTCCTCCGCGATCTCCTCGGCGAGCAGCAGCCGGGACCCGGCCGTGCACACCTGCCCGGCGTTGAAGAAGGCGTGGAACACCGAGGCCGCGGCGGCGGTCTCCAGGTCGGCGTGGGCGGTGACGATGTTGGCCGTCTTGCCGCCGAGCTCCAGGTGGCAGCTCACCCCGGACCGCTGGATCAGCGCGCCGACCTCGGTCGATCCGGTGAACGTGATCTTGCTGACGCCGGGGTGCGCGACCAGCGCCGCGCCGGTCGATGCGTCGCCGTTGACGACGTTGACGACGCCGGGCGGGAACCCGGCGCGCGCGCACAGCTCGCCGAACATCGCGGCGGTCAGCGGCGTCTGCTCGGCCATCTTCAGCACGACGGTGTTGCCGGTGGCCAGGGCGGGACCGGTCTTGGTGACCGCGAAGAAGAAGGGGAAGTTCCAGGGCGCGATCGCCGCGACGACTCCGTAGGGTTCCCGGCGTGAGGTGGTGAGGAAGCCGGGCTGCTCGGCGTAGCTGGTCCCGCGGACGTTCTCCGGCAGCGTCGCGTAGTACTCGAGGATCTCGGCGCAGACCGCGACGTCCGCGCGGGCGTCCTCGATGGGGTGGCCGCTGTCGCGGGACTCGGTGACGGCGATGGACTCCGCCTCGCTCCGCACGACCTCCGCCAGGCTGCGCAGCAGCCGCGCCCGCTCGGCGGGCGGCAGGCGCCGCCAGTCGTCCCGTTCGCCCGCCGCGCCGGCCGCGCGCACGGCGGCGTCCACCTCCGGTACGCCGCCGAGCGCCACCGTGGCCAGCCCGGACCCGGTGGCCGGATCGACGGTCTCGAACGTGGCCCCGCCGGCGGAGGCCACGCTCCGCCCGCCGATCAGGTGCGGGACGTCGGCGCTCATGCCGCGACCCCGGCCGGACGGCCCGTGCGCAGGGACTCCTCCAGGGCGAGCGCCGCGGCCAGGGCGCCGCGCGCTTCCTCCCCGGTGACCAGGGGCGGGCGGCCCTCACGGACGGTGGCGAGGAATCGCTCGACCTCGTTGACGTACATCCCGGTCTGGACGCCGAAGACCTCGCCGTTGAGCGCGTCGGGGAACTGGGCGGCGTCGCCGTGGACCACGACGCCGTGGTCTCGTTCCGTCAGGTACGCGTTGCCGTTCACGCCCACGTAGGACAGGGCGTGGTCACCCTGGTCCAGGCCGGCCTGGTCGGGCAGCGCCCATGACGTCTCGTGGGCGCCGACGCAGCCGTTGGCGAAGCGCAGCGTGGCGACGATGGAGTGCGCGCCGCCCTCGTCCAGCCCGGGGACGGGCGTGCGCGAGGCGACCCCGCTGACCTCGACGATCGGCGATCCCACGATCCACTGCAGCACGTCGAAGTCGTGCACCGCGAGGTAGAGGGCGAGCGACGTCTGTCCCTGCTGCCGCCGCCCTTCTGAGGCGGGCCAGTTCCGCCTGGTCACGGTGTGTACGGCGGGCCCGAGCGCCTCCGTCGCCGCCCGCACGGCCAGATACCGGCTGTCGGCCCGCAGGGAGTGACCGACGACCAGGCGCCCTCCGGGGTCGGCGGCCACCATCGCGTCGGCGTCGGCCAGCGTGGTCGCCACCGGCTTTTCGCAGAACACGTGCTTGCCCGCGCGCAGCGCCGCGATCACCGGCTCCCGGTGCAGCCCGTCGGGCGTGCTGACGAAGACCGCGTCGACGTCGCCGGAGGTGACGGTCTCGATGGCGTCGGTCGAGAAGCGCACGCCCTCCGGCAGCCCCGCGGCCGTCTCGGGGTCGAGGTCGCAACAGGCGACGATCCGTGCGGCTCCGCCGGCATGCAGGGCGGCGACCCTGATCCTGCCCATCCAGCCCAGTCCGACGACCGCGCAGTTCACCTTTTGCATGGTTGGCTTCCTTCACCTGAGCAGGTATACGTGTATAAATGAATAACCTGCTTGACTACGTGTCCAGGAATGTAAATACGCCCGCCGTGCTTGTCAAGGAATATCTTGGACAAGTAGTCAGCGCGGATTCATACCTTCAGGGAGTGACGGATGTCCGAGGACGAGATCCTCGACCGGCTCTGGCGGGCCCGCTTCAGCCCGGACGGCAAGCACGCCGAGTGCCCGGTCTGCGGTGAACCACGGGGATTCCACCGGCTCCACGGGCGCCGGACCTACAGCTGCGCCACCTGCGGGCACCAGATCAGCCCGACCGCGGGCACGGTCTTTCACGGCTCGTCCACACCCCTCGCCACCTGGTTCGCGGTCATCAGGCGCGAACGGGCCGGGCGGGGTGCCGGGGCCGCCGAGCTGGCCCGCGAGCTCGGCCTGCCGTACGCCACGGCCTGGAGGTTGTTGAAGAAGGTGCGGCAGGAGCGCGCGGGGCTGGACGCGCTCGGCGAGGTCTGGAACACCGGCGAGGAGCCGCCCGAGCCCAGGGCGGAGACGGCCGCGCCGTCGCGGGAGCAGCAGCTGCTGGCGGCGGCGCGCGACGTGGTGGTGGAGGAAGGGCTTGAGGCCACGACCGTGCGGGCCGTGGCGGCGCGGGCGGGCGTCTCCACCGGCGTCGTCCACTACTACTTCGAGAACAAGGACCAGATCCTGCTGAAGGCGTTGCGGCAGGCCCACGAGAAGGCGTCGGGACGGCGCGACGCGATCATGGCGGAGCCGGCGAGCTGCGCCGAGAAGCTCGCCGGCCTGATCGCCCTGGCCATCCCCACCCACGGGGCCGAACGGGACGAGTTCATCCTGTGGCTGGAGTACTTCCACGTGGCCATGCGCGGCCGGCTGCCCGGCGCTGACCTGCCGATGGCCACCCGGTTCCGGCAGTACTTCTTCGACGTGATCGAGGAGGGCGTCCGGTCAGGCGAGTTCAGGCCCGCCCGCGACGTGAACGCCATCGCCGAGCAGCTGATCGGGCTGCTCGACGGGCTCGGGCAGGCCGCCGTCCTGGACCGGCAGTGGATGTCCTACGAGCGCATGGCGCACCTGGTCCACGACTTCGTCGAGAGCACGCTCCGGCCGCGGCGACCGTGATCAGAGGCGCCGGATCGGGAGGGTTCTGGGGCCGCGGACCTGGCCAGTGGCCCAGGTGACCGCGTCCGGGTCGGACAGCGTGAAGGACGGGACGCGTTCCAGCCACACCTCCAGCGCGACCCGCAGCTCCATGCGGGCCAGGTGCGAGCCGACGCAACGGTGGATGCCGAGACCGAACGCGACGTGCCGGTTGACCTCGCGGTCGATCACGACCTCGTCGGCGCGCTCGAAGTAGGCGGGGTCACGGTTGGCGGCGGGGAACGACAGCAGGATCCAGTCCTCCGCCTTCATCTCCACGCCGTTCCAGCTCAGGTCCTCCTTCACCAGCCGCGCCATGGTCACCGGCGCGTACGCGCGCAGGAACTCCTCCATGGCGGTCGGCAGCAGCTCCGGCTCGGCGACCAGGCGTTCGCGGTCGGCGGGGGTCTTGGCCAGGTGCCACAGGGAGGCGCCGATCGCGCTCCACGTGGTGTCGATGCCGGCGATGAGCAGCAGGGCCATCGTGCCGGCGACGTGGTCGGGGGAGAGCTTCTGGCCGTACAGCTCGGCGTCGATGAGGAACGTGGTCAGGTCCTCGCGCGGGCGGTCGAGGTGGTCGCGGATCTGGACCAGCAGATAGTCGAAGAGCCGGCCCATGTTGGCGATGCGCTGGTCCGGCGGCAGGTTGACGCCTTCCAGCGCGCTTTCGATGAACTCGCGGAACCTGGGCCCGTCCTCCTGCGGGAAACCGAGCATGTCGGCGATGACGCGTACCGGGATGTGCTGGGCGTAGTCGCGGGCTGCGTCCACGACCTCCCTGCCCTCCATGGCGTCGATCAGCGAATGACAGAACGCCCTGGTCGCCGCCTCCCTCTTGCCCACCTCGGTCTTGGTGAAGGCGGGCAGCAGCAGCTTGCGCGCGTCGTGGTGGAAGGGCGGGTCGGAGGAGATCGGCGGCACGCCGCCCACGGGCGCGATCTCCTTGGGCGGGCGGAAGTTGCTCATGATGATCGAGCGCGAGGAGAAGCTCTCGGTGTCGTAGGCGATCGCGGCGACGTCCTCGTAGCGGGTGGGCAGCCATCCGCCGCCGAACCGCTCGGTGTGCGCGATGGGACACCGCTGCCGCAGATCATCCTGGATGGGGTACGGATCAGCCGCCCATTCCCCCTCGGTGTGGGAGAAATCGGTCGCCCAGTCGGCGACGGGGCCGGTGATGATCTCGTTGCGGGTGCCTTCGAGCGGGGCGTCCTGCCGGTCGTCCGCGGCTGGGGTGAAGCGGTCGTCGACGGTCATCTCACGCCTCCTGTACGGCTATCGCGCGTTCCGGGCAGTTGGCCGCGGCCAGCCGGGCGGCGGGCACGGCGGCGTCCCGCACGAGGCCGTCGCCGGCGACCTGCCCATAACCCTCGTCGTCCTCGGTGAACAGCTCGGGCGACAGGTCGTAGCAGCGCCCGTGACCCTGACATCGTTCGGCGTTGATGTGGACTTTCACTGCTTGTGCTCCTGTGCTCCTAGCGCGGTCACGACACGGGAGAGCAGCTTGGCCCACTCCCTGGCGTCGACGGCGTGCAGGTCGGGGGTGATCAGGGCGCTGCCCATCGCGAGCAGGAGGCAGAAGTGGGCGAGGGCGTCCGGCGACAGGTCGGACTCGATCTCCCCGGCGTGCTGGGCGGCCTCCACCAGCCCGGCCAGCCAGTCGGCGCGCTCGCCGACGTACCCGCGCATGGGCCTGGCCAGTTCCTCGTCCCGGCGGGCGGCCACCAGGGCCTCGACGATCAGGTAGCCCGCGGCCTCGCGCCGCTCGGGCAGGCGGTCGCCGACGATGAGGAGCAGATCGGTGATCGACCGGTCGGGCTCGGCGGTGAGCAGTTCGGCCAGCAGCCGCGGGCCGTGCGCGCGCAGGGCGGCCACGAGCAGGTCGGCCTTGGAACCGAAGTGCGCGTAGAGCGCCCCGTTGCTGACCCCGGCGGCGGCGGCGATGTCGGCCACCCGGGTCCCGTCGTACCCGCGCTCGGCGAACGCCTCGGCGGCGGCGTGCAGCAGCCGTTGACGTGTCTCGGCGGCGGTGACGCCGGCGATGCGGCCCATGTCCGAATTAAAAGACCGTTCATTTGATACGTCAAGACTTTTCGGCCCCGGACAGCGCCTGTGAGACGTCGGACACGCTGGGCGATCGCTCGTACACTTTCTGTGGTGGCTGGCGGTCGGGAGAGGGTCGGGAACGATGAGCGGGCCGGAGTCGGTGACCTGTCACGAGGACCTGGTGAAGCTGCTGGCCGAGCAGTTCGCGCGGGCCGACGTGTCCCTTCGGGAGCTTCAGACGCGGGCGGAAAGGGCGGGCGGTGCGCGGCTGCCGCGCACCACCTGCGCCGACATGCTGGCCGGCCGGCGGTTCCCCAAGAAGGCGGTGATGCTGGCGTTCCTGCGGGGGTGCCGGGTTCCCGACGCTCAGCTCCCCGCGTGGGAGCGGGCGTGGGACCGGGTGCGGGTCGGTCGGTTGCCGCCGGGGACTTCCGGCGAGCCGCCGGTCTTGCCCGGACGCGTATGGACGGTCCGGCGGTGGCGGCGCGCCGGTCTGCTGGCCGCGATGGCCGTGGCGACGGTGGCGATCAGCCTCGGCGTCACGGCTCAGCGGGTGACTCCGCAACGCGGCCCGTCCGCAGGGGTGCCCGGCAGCTTCGTGGGGGCCTCCCACATCGTCAGTGACGACGGACGCTCGTTCCCTCGCGGCGGGTCGAGCCGGTTCACCGTGCGTGTCGATCCGGCCAGCACGCGGGTACGGCTGGTCCGCCGGCTGGACGTGGGCGTCGGCCTGCAACATGCCACGATCTCCGTCAACGGCGTCCCTGCCGCGGAGTGGCGGCCGCTGCTCGAAGACGCCGTCTACAAGTGGCGCGACCAGGTCGTCACCCTCCCGCCGCATCTGACCGCGGGGCGGGACTCGCTCACCATCGTCAACACGTCCGTGTCCGCCTCGGGCTTCAACGAGTTCTTCTACACCGTGGAGAACGAGGTCGACGGGGGCTGGACGGTCGCCGACAGGCTCGACGTCGGCCGCGGCCACGTCGCCGGCGAGGCCGCCCACGGCTACCGTGTCGCCGGGGAGGACTGGGCCGACGTCCAGACCTTCGCCTATCCGCCGCGGAGGGCGGACTGGCGGGTCCGCTGAGCCGGATATTTAGTTATGCGAATATAATCGTTGTATGCCTATAACCAATAGGACGCCCGTCGCCCTCGCGCTGAGCCCCCGTCAGCGGATGCTCGTCCTGGCGATCTGCTGTATGAGCCTGTTCATCGTCGGCCTGGACAACACGATCGTGAACGTCGCGCTGCCCGCCATCCGCCGCGACCTGAACGCCTCCGTCTCCGGCCTGCAGTGGATCATCGATGCCTACACGGTGGTGCTGGCGAGCCTGCTCATGCTGGCCGGCTCGACCGGTGACCGGGTCGGCCGGCGCCGTACGTTCCAGATGGGGCTGGCGCTGTTCACGCTCGGCTCGCTCATGTGCTCGCTCGCGCCGGGCCTCGGCTGGCTGATCGCCGCGCGGGCGCTGCAGGCCGTCGGTGGGTCCATGCTCAACCCGGTGGCCATGTCGATCATCACGAACACCTTCACCGAGCCGCGCGAGCGGGCGCGGGCCATCGGCGTGTGGGGCGGTGTGGTCGGGATCAGCATGGCGCTGGGGCCGCTGGTCGGCGGTGTTCTGGTGGACTCGGCCGGGTGGCGGGCGATCTTCTGGATCAACATCCCGGTGGGGCTGGCCGCGTACTTCCTGTGCGCGCGGTTCGTGCCGGAGTCGCGGGCGCCGCGCCCGCGCCGGGTGGACCCGGTCGGGCAGGTGCTGGTCATCGTGTTGCTGGCCGTGCTGACGTACACCCTCATCGAGGCGCCGGCGGCCGGGTGGGGGTCGCCGCGGACGCTCGCCGGGTTCGCGGTCGCGGCGCTGGCGCTGGCCTGTCTGGTGCCGTACGAGCTGCGCCGTACCGAACCCCTGATCGACCTGCGCTTCTTCCGGAGTGCGCCGTTCACGGGGGCCACGGTGATCGCGGTGTGCGGGTTCGCCGCCTTCGCCGGATTCCTGTTCGTCAACACGCTCTACCTCCAGGACGTGCTGGGCCTGTCCGCGCTGCACGCCGGGCTCTACACGCTGCCCATGGCCGGGCTGACCCTGGTCTGCTCGCCGCTGTCCGGCCGGATCGTCGGCAATGCCGGGACCCGCATCCCGCTGCTGGTGGCGGGGGCCACCATGGGGGCCAGCGGGCTGATCATGACGGGGCTGACGGCGGACACGCCCACCTGGCGGCTCATGGCCGCGTACGTGCTGTTCGGGGTGGGTTTCGGCATGCTCAACGCGCCGATCACGAACACCGCCGTGGCCGGCATGCCACGGACCCAGGCCGGTGTGGCCGCGGCCGTGGCCTCCACGAGCCGCCAGATCGGGCAGTCGCTCGGTGTCGCCGTCATCGGCTCGCTGGTCACCTCGGCGGTGGCCGGACCGTTCGCGACCGGGTTCCCCGCGGCCAGCCGTATCGGCTGGTGGATCGTCTTCGGCTGCGGGGTGGCCATCGTGCTGCTCGGTATCCTGACCACGACCGGCTGGGCCCGCCGCAGCGCCGCCCGTACCGCCGAAAGGCTCGCCCAAGCTCCCGACAGAACGGCGGACGCCCCATGAGCGACACCCCCGACCAGGAGGCGGTGGCCCGTGTCTGGGCCGCCATGTACGACCTCGTCCTGCGGCAGGAGGACCGTCGCAAGGAGGTGGCCGAGACGCTCGGCGTGAGCTTCTTCCGGGTCAAGGCGCTGCGCCGGCTGCTGGCCGGGCCCAAGACCATGCGGGAGCTGACCGCCGACCTGTCGACGGACAAGCCGTACACGACGCTGATGGTGGACGACCTGGAGCAGCGCGGCTACGTGACCCGCAGCGTCTCCCCCGACGACCGGCGCAGCAAGATCGTCACCCTCACGCCGGCGGGGACGGCCGCCGCCGAGGCGGCCGAGCGCATCCTGGCCCGCCCGCCGCGCTCCATGCTCGCCCTGGACCCCGGCGACCTGGCCGCCCTCGACCGCATCATGACCAGCCTGCGTACCGCGTCATGACCAGGGGACGTGGGCGATCTTCTTGGTGGAGCGGCCCGGGTAGACGACGATGAGGTGTTCCTCGCCGGGCGCGTCGGGGTCCTTCTCGTCCCATTCGAAGTCGCGGGCGTACACGCGCATCCGCCACGATGTCCGACAGCTCTTCGACGAGCTCCCAGAGGCCCAGGTTGCCGACGATGCCCGCATAGATCAGGCGCCGCGGCCAGACCACGCTCGGCGGGAGGTTCCCCGCGCGGGGCAGCGCAGGACCGCGTAGCACCTGCCACAGCGCCCAGGCGTTGAGTCCGCAGATCCCGGCGAGCACGAGCCCCAGCCAGTCCGCCACCGCGAAGGGGCTGACCCAGAACGTGGCCATCGACAGCACTCGAAGGTCGCCGGACACGGCGGCGTGCGCCGCGGCGGTCAGGTAGAGCGTGATGATGACGGCCGCCGCCCGGCCGAAGCGGTATCGGCGGACGGCGGCCCGGAGGCGCGTGACGATGTGGTGATCTTAAGGCGAAAAATCAGTCGAAAAGGTCGGGCTCGGTGCGGATGATCTGCTCGTAAAGCGGCTGGAAGTTGAGCCAGCCGACGAAGTCGTTGCCGATCTGGCCGTGGGTGAGCTTGGCCTGGTCGTGGTCGATCTGCACCGTTGGGCCCGCCGCCTTCGCCAGCAGCTGCGCCTGACACGAGCGCTCCATCGTGATGAACCACCAGGCGGCGGCGTCCACCGAGTCGCCCACGGTCAGCAGGCCGTGGTTGCGCAGGATGACGGCCTTGTGGGAGCCGAGCGCGGTCGCGATCCTGCGGCCTTCCTCGGTCTCCACGACGACGCCCGTGTAGTCGTCGAACAGGCCGTGGTCCTCGTAGAAGGCGCAGGCGTCCTGGGTGAGCGGTTCCAGCATGGCGCCGAGTGAGGACAGGGCCTTGCCGTACACGGAGTGGGAGTGCGCGGCGGCCACGGCGTCGGGGCGGGCCTGGTGGACCATCGCGTGGATGGCGAACGCGGCCTGGTTGACGTGGTGGCGGCCGTGCACGACCTGGCCCTCGTGGTTGACCAGGATGAGGTCGCTGACCTTGATGTGCTTGAAGCTCATGGCGAACGGGTTGACCCAGAAATGGTCGGTGTGCTCGGGGTCGCGGGCGGTGATGTGCCCGGCGACGCCCTCCTCGAAGCCGAAACGGCCGAACAGCCGCAGCGCGGCGACCAGGCGCTCCTGGCGGTGGCGCCGCTCGTCGGCCACGTCGTCGAACTTCGCCGGCATGGGGAAGGACAACTGGTCGGTGGGGATGGGCTCCAGGTTCATCGTTCCTCCAGGATCGACGGGTCGAGTTCGGCCGGTGTGCGGAAGCCCGCCAGGCCGAGGGTGAGGTCGAGGTCGGCGAGCAGGGCGCGCACGACGTGCCGCACGCCGTCCTCGCCGCCGCACGCCAGCCCCCAGATGTAAGGGCGCCCGAGGAGTACGGCCCGCGCCCCGAGAGCGAGCGCCTTGACCACGTCCGCCCCGGACCGGATGCCGGAGTCGAACAACACGGTCAGCCGGTCGCCGGCCGCCGCGACGACCGCGGGCAGCGCGTCGAGCGAGCCGAGCGCGCCGTCCACCTGGCGTCCGCCGTGGTTGGAGACGACGACGCCGTCCATGCCCGCGTCGGCGGCGCGCCGGGCGTCGTCCGGATGCTGGATGCTCTTGAGAACGATCGGCCCGTCCCAGTTGTCGCGCAGCAGCGGGAGCTGGTCCCAGGTGTGGGCGCGGCCGTTGAACATGGGCGCCCACGTCATGATCGCGGCGTTGAGGTCCTCCTCGACCGGCCGCTCCAGCCGGGAGCGGAAGACCGGGTCGGACAGCGGGATCGCGAGCCCGGTCCCGCGCAGGAACGGCAGGTAGGCGCGGTCGAGGTCGTTGGGCCGCCAGGCCAGCGTGAAGGTGTCGAGGGTGACCACGAGCGTGTCGTAGCCGTTCTTGCGGGCCCGTTCCAGCAGGCTGAGCGTGACCTCGTCGTCGTGCGGCCAGTACAGCTGGTACCAGCGCGGCCCGCCCGCCTCGGCCACCTCCTCCAGCGTGTGCGAGGAGGCCGTGCTCAGGATGGCCGGCAGCCCCAGCGAGGCGGCGGCATGAGCGGTCGCCAGCTCACCGTGCGGGTGCACAATCGACTGCACACCGATCGGCGCCAGCGCGAGCGGCGCGGGATAGGTACGCCCGAACAGCTCGGTGCTCAGGTCCCGCTCGGTGGTCTCGCGCAGCATCCTGGGCACGATCGCGCGCCGCAGGAACGCCGCCCGGTTGGCCGCGTCGGTCTCGCCGCTGCCGGCCGAGCCGGCCACGTACCAGTAGGGGCCCTCCTCCAGCAGGCTGCGGGCGGCCTCCTGGAGCTTGGCCGGGTCCACCGAGTACGGCGGGAGCGCGCCGGTCAGGCCGTTGAGGTAGATCTCGAGCTGGAAGTCGGAGTAGGCCACCCGACCAGCCTGTCTCGCGGATCACCGGCGGGCAACGTTCACCGGTCGCGAATCCGGTTCGGCAGATTGTGTCGTGGCACAATGAGCGGGTGGATCCCAGGTTCGCGGCGCTGAGCGCGCGGTTGCTGGAGCGGGTGGAGGACCTGGGCGGCGAGCTGGCCAGGCGGGTGCACGCCGCGGAGGCCGAGCTGGCCGTGGTGCCGCCGGACGACCTGGCCGCGGTCTGCGCCGAGCAACTGCGGCTCTCGCTCACGCACCTGTCGGGTGGCGCGGTGATCTCGACCGCCTCCACCGAGGCCAACGCCCGCCGCCGCGCCGAGCGGGGCGTGCCGCTGGCCGCGCTGCTGCACAGCTACCGGGTGGGCACCCAGTTCCTGTGGGAGAGCTTCGTCGCCGAGGCGGGCGACGACGAGCACGCCATCCTCATCGCCAGCGCGAGCGAGATGTGGCTCGGGCTCGACCTCATGTCGGAGGCCATCAGGACCGCCTACCGCGAGGTGGAGGCCGAGCGCGACCAGCGGGCCAGGCGGGATCGGGACGTGCTCTTCGACGCCCTGCTGGGCACCGACCCGGTGCGGATCCGGCAGAGCGCCGACGCGCTCGGGCTGCCGCACCGGGGGCGCTTCCACGTGATCGCCGCCGAGGTCACCGCGGGGATGCCGGTCGCCGCGGTGTGGCGGCACCTGCCGACGGAGCGGCTGGCCGTACTGTCGCTGCCGGAGAACGCGGCGTTTCCCGCGCTGACGGGAGGACGCTACGGGGTGAGCCCCGCCTACGAGCAGATCTCGCAGACCGCGGCGGCGCTGCGGCTGGCCAGGCTGGCGCTGGCGGCGGGCGCGGAAGGCGTCTCCCACTACGGCGACCGCCCTGTGGCCACGCTGGTGGCCAGCAGTCTGGAGACAGCCGACGACCTGGCCCACAGGGTGCTCGGCAGGCTGCTCGACCTGCCCGCCGACGACCGGGACGCCCTGCTGGCCACCGCCTACACGTGGTTCGCCGAGGGCGGCTCGACGGCGCGTACCGCGCAGGCGCTCTTCTGCCACCGCAACACCGTCCGCTACCGGCTGGGCCGGGTGAAGGAGCTCACCGGCCGCTCGGTCGACCATCCGCGGCAGGCGGCCGAGCTCTTCCTGGCCCTGGAGACCGTCTACGTCCGCAGGTAGAGCTTGGCGTTGGGGCTGTACCCGTGCAGCCCCAACGCTGCGGGACCGGCGTCAGCGGCGGCTGATTCTCGCGTCCCTGATGTCGGCGGGGAGGACCGGCTTGCCGTCCACGGGCGGTGTCGGGCCGCCCGGGGTGGGCTGGATGCCGCCGGCCGCGATCCGGTCGAGGGCGGCCAGGCCGGGGCCGTCGACGGTCCCGAAGACCGTGTAGTTGGGCGCCAGCCCGGAGTCGCCGATGACGAGGAAGAACTGGCTGCCGTTGGTGCTGGGCCCGGCGTTGGCCATGGCCAGCAGGCCGCGCGCGTACGTCTTGCGCACCCCCGTCGGGTCGCCCGGCCACGGCGGCAGGTCGGTCGGCAGCTCGTCCTTGTACTTGTAGCCGGGCCCGCCCTCGCCGGTGAAGCTCGGGTCGCCGCACTGCAGCACCTTCAGCCGGTCGTAGGCGGTCAGGCGGTGGCAGGAGGTGCGGTCGTAGAAGCGGTGCCTGACCAGGTGCACGAAACTCTGCACGGTGCACGGCGCCTTGACCGGGTCGAGCGTGAGGCGGATGTCGCCGTGGTTGGTCTCCAGGACGGCGGAGACCGGCCGGGTGGGGGTGCGGCGCGGGTCCGGCGGCAGGTGCACCCGGCGGGCCGGCGGCTCGTCGGGCGTCTGGGTGTAGGCGCACGGGCCCTTGGTCGTCTTCGGCGGCCGGTCGGCCGAGGCCGCCGAGGCGGGGGTGGCCGAGGCGGGGGTGGCTACGAGCGCGACCAGCGAGCCCGTCGCCGCTGCGGTTAAGGCGAGTCGTGCCAGCGACATCTGTCCTCCACAGGGGTTGTCAACGGATCAACCCTAGGGCGTCAAGGCAAGGGCGTCGACAGGCGGAAAACCAGAGGAGTTCCCGGGCTTCGCCTTGCTACCTTCGGCGGAAATCAGCGAGCGAAAAAGGGAGAACGGAAATGCCGATGACCGCCGACCGGCTCAGGTCAGCGTTCCTGGACTATTTCACCGCGCGCGCCCACGAGCGTCGGTCGTCGGCAGGTCTCATCCCGGCACACGCGGCCGCCCCGCTCTTCGTCAACGCGGGCATGGTGCCCTTCCTGCCGTATTTCCTGGGTGAGGAACGGCCCGGCTTCACCAGGGTGACCACCGCGCAGAAATGCGTGCGCGTCCGCGGCAAGCACGACGACATCGACGTGATCGGCAGCAGCCGGCGCCATCTCACGTTCTTCGAGATGCTCGGCAATTTCAGCTTCGGCGACTATTTCAAGCGCACGGCCATCGAATACGGGTGGGATTTCCTCACCGAGGTGCTCGGCATCGATCCCGACCGGCTGTGGGTGACCGTGCACGAGAGCGACGGCGAGGCGGCCGAGCTGTGGCGGGAGATCGCGGGAGTGCCCTTCGCGCGGATCCAGCGGCTCACCGGCGACAACTTCTGGGAGATGGGGCCCACCGGACCCTGCGGGCCCTCCTCGGAGATCTTCTACGACATGGGCGCCGAGCTCGGACCCGGCGGCGGGCCCGCGCACGGCGGCGAGGACCGGTTCGTGGAGATCTGGAATCTCGTCTTCATGACCTACAACCGGCTCGACGACGGCTCGCTGCGGCCCTTGCCGCAGGTCAACATCGACACCGGCGCGGGTCTCGAGCGCATCCTGCCGATCCTGCAGGGCGCCTCGTCGGTGTTCGAGACCGATGGGCTGCGGCGGTTGATCTCGGTGGCCGAGGAGGTGTGCGGCCGGCCGTACGGGATGGATGAGGGGCGTGACGTGAGCCTGCGCATCCTCGCCGACCACGCGCGGTCGATGACGTTTCTGCTGGCCGACGGCGTCGTCCCGAGCAACGGGGAGCGCGGGTACGTGCTGCGCCGCATCATCAGGCGGGCGGCCCTGCACGCGCGCCGGGCCGGGGCGCGCTCCGGCGTGCTGCCGCGGATGGCCGGAGCGGTCGCGCGGGTCATGGGCCCGGGGTATCCGGAGCTCGCCGGCGCGATCGACCGGGTGCGGGAGACGCTGGAGCGTGAGGAGCACCGCTTCCACGAGACGCTCACCCAGGGGCTCGGACTGCTCGACGGCCTGGCCGGGCGGGAGGGCATCTCGGGCGAGGTCGCCTTCCTGCTGCACGACACCCACGGCTTCCCGATCGAGCTCACCAGGGAGGTCGCGACCGAGCGCGGGCTGGCCCTGGACGAGGACGGCTTCGCCGCGGCCATGGAACGCCAGCGGGCCGGCGCGAAGGTCGTGAAGGCCGCGACCACGAGCGGCACCGGCCGGGAGGTCCTGGACGCGTCCGGCACCACGGACTTCCTGGGCTACGAGGTCACCGAGGCCGACGCCACCCTGCTCCGCGTCACCGCGATCGAACCGGGCCGGGCCGAGCTGTACGCCGACGCCACCCCCTTCTACCCGGAGGGCGGCGGCCAGATCGGCGACACCGGCCAGGTCCACGGACCGACCGGGCGGGGCCGGGTGCTCGGCACCGACGCGCCCGTCCCCGGCGTCATCCGCCACCTGGTCGAGGTCGCGGAGGGTACGTTCGAGCCGGGCCAGCGCGTACGCCTGGAGGTCGACCGGGACCGGCGCGCGGCGCTGCGGCGCAGCCACACGGGTACCCATCTGCTGCACTGGGCGCTCAACAAGGTCGTCGGCGGCCACGTGCGGCAGCAGGGCTCGCTGGTCGCCCCCGACTACCTGCGCTTCGACTTCAACCATCACGCGCCGCTCACCGACGACCAGATCCACGAGGTCGAGGCGCTGGTCGCGGCCGAGGTCCTCGGCAACCAGCCGGTCGAGGTCATCCTGACCGGCTACGACGAGGCCAGGCGGGCGGGCGCGATCTCCTTCTTCGGCGAGAAGTACGGCGACGTGGTGCGCGTGGTCAGGGCCGGCGAGCACTCCTTGGAGCTGTGCGGCGGCACCCACGTCTCCCGGCTGGGCGACATCGGCCAGGTGCTCATCACCGCCGAGTCGTCCATCGGCGCCAACCTGCGGCGGGTGGAGGCGCGGGTGGGCCTTGCGGCGTTCGAGGAGGTCCGCGGGCAGCGCGCGCTGCTGCGTACGGCCGCGCGGCTGCTCAAGAGCGAGCCGGGCGAGGTGCCGGACGGCATCGAGCGGCTGCGGGAGTCCGTGCGCGGCGCCGAGCGCGAGCGCCGCAGGCTGGCGGCCGAGCTGGACAGGGAGCTGGCGACGGCGATGGCGCGCGGGGCCGAGGGCGGCGTCGTGGTGCGCCGGTGTGACGGGCGCGACCAGGCGGCGCTGCGGCACCTGGCAGGCGAGGTGCTGGCGGCCGGCGTCCGCGCGGTCGGCCTGGTGGGCTCGCCCGACGGCAGGACGGTCGCGCTCTCGGTCGACCTGGCCGAGGGCGGCTCCGGCGCGCCGGAGATCGCCCGGCGGGCGGCCGGGGCGGTGGGCGGCGGCGCGGGCGGCAAGGACCCGCGCCGCGCGGTGGCCGGTGGCCGTGACGTCTCCGGTGTCGAGCGGGCGCTGGCGATCCTGCGCGAAGAGCTTGCCTGAAGCATGTCGAGAACAGGGCGTCGGCTTCTACGTCCCGGGTGAAGACGTACCTGAGGAGGAACGATGTCCTACACCCGTGACCCGCGAGTCGACGCCTACATCGACGCCCTGCCCGAGTGGCAGCAGGCCATCTGCCAGGAGGTGCGCGACCTCGCCCACGCCGCCGACCCCGAGCTGAGCGAGACGGTCAAGCGCACCGTCCTGCCGTACTTCGTGCTGCGGGGCAACGTCTGCGCCCTGCTGGCGGCGAAGAACCACGTCAACGTGTTCCTGTACGACGGCGCGATCGTGCCCGACCCCGAAGGCATCATCACCGCGGGCCACGGCAACAAGACCGCCAGGATGATCTCGATACGGCAGGGCGAGCCGATCAACAGGCCCGCCCTGCTGGCCATGCTCCGGCAGATCATCGCCAACAACCGGGCGGGAGGCTGGCGCCGGATCAAAGCCCAAGGCTGACGCCTGTTGCGCACACCGTTCTCACTGGGTACAGTGTTCGCATACGGGAACGACGTACTTCGCAGCTGGAGGCAACCCCAATGGACGCCCGCAACCCCCGCAGGTGGCTCATCCTCATCGTGTTGTGCCTGAGCACACTCGTGCTGGTCATCGACAACATGGTCCTCACGGTGGCCATCCCGCCGCTGGCCGTCGACCTCGGCGCCACCGCGCAGGACGCCCAGTGGATCCTGGACTCCTACATCCTGGTCTTCGCCGGCCTGCTGCTCACCGCGGGCAGCCTGTCCGACCGGTTCGGCCGCCGCCGGGTGATGATCATCGGACTGGCCCTGTTCGGGTTGTCCTCCCTGGCCGCCACCTTCGCGACCGACCCGGGCACGCTGATCGCCGCCCGCGCCGTCATGGGCATCGGCGGCGCGCTCATCATGCCGAGCACGCTGTCCATCCTGATCGTCGTCTTCGACGAGGAGGAGCGGCGCAAGGCCATGGGCGCCTGGTCGGCCGTGGCCATGCTCGGCCTGGTCGGCGGCCCCGTCCTGGGCGGCGCGCTGATCGCCTGGTTCTGGTGGGGCGCGGTCTTCCTCATCAACGTCCCCATCGCCGCCATCGCCATCGTCGCCGCGCTCGTCCTCATGCCCGAATCCCGCGGCCCGGCCACCAAGGCCGACCCGCTCGGCGCGATCCTGTCGGCCCTCGGCATGGTCACCCTCGTCTGGACCATCATCGACCTCCCGCACGGCCTCAACTGGGTCAGCCTCGTGACCTCCGTCGTCTCGCTCGCCGCCTTCGTGGTGTGGGAGCTGCGCACGCCGTACCCGATGGTCCCGCTCGCGCTCTTCCGCAACCGCACCTTCTCCGGCGCCAGCTTCTCCCTCACCCTCGTCCAGGTCGGCAACGGCGGGCTGCTGCTCGTGCTGACCCAGTTCCTGCAGTACGTGCTCGGCTACACGCCCACCGAGGCCGGCATGGCCTTCATCCCGATGGCCATCGCCTCGCTGGTGTTCAACGGGCTCGGCGCCGGGCTGGGCGCCAAGATCGGCAACCGGCCGCTGATCGCGGGGGGCATGCTGGTCATGGCGGGCGGCTTCGTCCTGCTCGCCTCGCTGGGCTCCGGCTCCGGTTTCGTGCTGACGGCGGTCGCGCTGTTCGTCCTAGGTGCCGGTGGCGGGCTGGCCATGCCGGCCGCGATCGCCGCGCTGATGGGCACCGTCCCGCCGGAGCAGGCCGGCGTCGGCTCCGCGCTCAACGACACCATCCAGCAGGCCGGCGCCGCGCTCGGCATCGCCGTCCTGGGCAGCATCCTCACCTCCGGCTACACCGCCGCGCTGCCCGGCGGCGCCCCCGCCGCGGCCAAGAGCTCCATCGGCGACGCCCTGGCCCTCGGCGACGCCGGTCTGGCCACCGCCGCCCGGGACGCCTTCACCACCGCGATGTCCAGCGCGTTCACGCTGAGCGCGATCGGTGTCGCGGCGGCCGCCCTGCTCGCCGTCCTGGTCATCCGGGACCGCAAGCCCGCCGCCTCCGACGCTCCTCCCGCTCCCGAACGGGAACTGACCGTCACCCACTGAGAACGAACCCCTGACCCCGGCCTCGACCAGGCCGGGGTCAAGCGCGTGTCGGGGCGCGGGCGGGCGGCGGCGCGGGGTTAGCCTGCGGTGCGATGAAGAGTGCCGCCGCCTGGCTGCTCCCCGGCGAGGAGCGCGGAGTCCTGCCCGCCATGCTCGTCGTCCTCACCGTGGTGACGGGGATCGTGGACTCGGTCAGCTTTCTCGGCCTGGGCAACGTGTTCGTGGCCAACATGACGGGCAACGTGGTGTTCGTCGGGTTCGCGCTGGCGGGGGTCGCGGAGCCGAGCCTGTGGGCCTCGCCGCTGGCCATCGCCTCGTTCGCGCTCGGGGCGTGGGCGACGGGGCGGGTGGCGCGCAGGGTGTCTTTCACGGCGTTCACGCTGGTGCATCTCGGACTGCTCGCCGCCGCCGTGCTCGTGCTGGCCGGGCCCGGGGCGGACGCGGTGGTGATCGTACTGCTGGCGCTGGGCATGGGCATCCAGAACGCCTCCGTACGCCACACCGGCATCCCCGACATGACCACCACGGTGCTGACCACCACGCTGACCGGCCTGGTCGCCGACTCCCCCGGAACCGCCAACCGGCGGCGGGCGGTCTCGATCCTGGCCATGTTCACCGGCGCGCTGATCGGCGGATTCCTGCACCTGCGCGTGGGTGACGCCGCCGCGCTCGCGGTCGCCGCCGTCCTGCTCGCCGCCGTGAGCGCGGTGCTGGTGCGGCTATCCGGCTGATGGCAGGCGGGCCACGGCGCCGAGCAGGCCCGGCTTGCCGAAGTCGGGTTTGTGCTCCTCCCACTCCGGACGCCAGGCCTCGACCGGGACCACACCGGGATCCAGCAGATCGAGGCCGTCGAAGTAGGAGCCGAACGTGTCGGCGCCGCGCGGGACCACGGAGCCCGTCGAGGACGCCCGGTAGACGGCCTGCCCGGCGCGGACGGTCTCGGCGGCCAGGTCGCCGGCGTAGCCGTGCGACATGGCGAGATAGCTGCCGGCCGCCATCGACGCGCGCAGGTGGGCGACGATCGAGGCCGCCTCGAGGTCGGAGGGGACGAAGTGCAGGATCGCGAACAGCAGCACCGCGACCGGCCGGTCGAAGTCGAGGTGGGCGCGGATCTCCGGGTGGCCGGTGATCGTCTCGGGCCGCCTGAGGTCGGCGTCGATGACGATGGTCCGCGTGTTGTCGGCCAGCAGGGCGCGCGCGTGGGTGAGGACGATGGGGTCGTTGTCCACGTAGGCGATGCGGCACTCGGGGGCGGCGCCGAGCGCGACCTCGTGCACGTTCTGCTGCGTGGGCAGACCGGCGCCGATGTCGACGAACTGCCGCACCCCCGCCTCGACCAGCACGCGGACCACCCGGATGAGGAAGTCGCGGTTGGCGCGGGCGATCTCGGTGATCTCGGGGACCAGTCGCACGATCTTCTCGGCGGCCTGGCGGTCGGCGGCGAAGTTGTCCTTCCCGCCGAGGAAATAGTCGTACATTCGCGCGACGCTCGGCGTGTGTGGATCGATGCCCGGGACGTGCTCGCCAGCCGACATGGGTAAATCTTAGGTCCAGACGGTCACTATTACCCCGCTGGTTACGTCATAGAGACTATGAAGAGCAATCTGCGTGACGTGATCAAGGGCCGGATGCTGCTCCCCGGCGACGAGGACTTCGACGAGGCCCGCAAGCCCTGGAACTCCGCAGTGGACCAGCCGGTCGCCGCGGTGGCGCACGCCGCCGACGCCGAAGACGTCGCCTCCCTGGTACGGCATGCCGCCCAGACCGGCCTGACCATCTCCACCCAGCCGAGCGGCCACGGCGCCTCCGGCAACACCGACGGCGTGATCCTCCTGCGCACCGCCGCGCTCGACCGGGTGGAGATCGACCCGGAGCGCCGCCTGGCCCGCGTGGGCGCCGGCGCGCGATGGGGCCAGGTGCAGGGGGCGGCGGGCGAGTACGGCCTGACCGGCCTCGCGGGCAGCATGCCGCTGGTCAGCGTCACCGGCTACACGCTCGGCGGCGGCCTGAGCTGGTTCAGCAGGAAGTACGGCCTGGCCGCCGACGCCGTCCTGGCCTTCGACGTGGTGACCGCCGACGGCGCGCCCGCCCGGGTCACCGCCGAATCCGACCAGGACCTGTTCTGGGCGCTGCGCGGCGGCGGCGGGGACTTCGCGCTGGTCACGGCGGTCGAGTTCGCGCTCTACCCGGAGCGGGAGCTCTACGGCGGCAGCATGATGTGGCCGGACGACCGCGCGCCCGAGGTGTTCGCGGCCCTGCGCGAGGTCGTGACCTACGCGCCGGACGAGCTGTCGATCTGGCTGAACCGGGTGCAGTTCCCCTCCGCGCCGCCCATGGCCGGGATCAGCACCGCCTTCCTGGGCTCGGCGGAGGAGGGGCGGCGGCTTCTGCGCAGGTTCGAGGAGATCGGCGGGCTGCTGTCCGACAGCCGGGGGCCGCTGCCGACCGCGGAGCTGGGCGCGATCACCAACGAGCCGACGAACCCGTCGCCCGGCGTCTCCCGGGGTGAGCTGCTGACCGGGCTCGACGACGAGGCCGTGGCGGCCCTGCTCGCCGAGCCGATCGATCCGCTGATCAACGTCCAGGTGAGGCAGCTCGGCGGGGCGCTGGCCAAGGGCGGGGAAGGCGCGAGTGGCGGGGTGGCGGAGCCGTACCTGCTGTATCTGCTCGGTCTGGCGATCAACCCGCAGCTCTCCGCGGCGTCGCGGGACAAGCAGGAGCGGGTCGTGGCGGCGCTGGGCGAGCGGGTGTCGGGGCGCAAGCCGTTCACCTTCCTGGCGGCGGGGGAGAGCGCGGCCGCGGCGTTCTCCGCCGAGACGCTCGCGAAGCTGCGGGCGATCAAGCGCGCCCGCGACCCCGAGGGCGTCTTCCGCTCCAACTTCCCCGTGCTCGGCTAGGACGGGCACGGCTCCCGCGCGGGGGCGGGGCGCAGCGCGCCGGCCAGGGCGCCCATGAGGAGCACGGCCACGATGATCAGGGCGAAGGCCGCGGGATAGGACAGGACATCCGCGGCCCCGCCGATCACGGCGGGCGCGATCAGGCTGGACAGGTAGGTGATCGTGGTCACGCCCGCCACGCCCTCGCCGGGCGAGCTTCCGGTACGGCCGGCCGCCGCATAGGCCAGGGGCGCGCTGACCGCGACCCCGATCCCGATCAGCGCGAAGCCCGCGGCGCACACCCACGTCGTGCGACCGGCGACGACCAGGACCCCGCCCACGGCGGCGACGACCCCGCCTGCGCGGACGACGCCGACCGCGCCGAACCGGCCGACGATCCGGTCGCCGAGCAGCCGGGTTCCGGCCATGAACAGCATGAAGACCGTGTAGGTGGCGGCCGCCGCTGCGGGTGCGGCGGCGGCGACCTGGGTGACGTAGACGGCGGCCCAGTTGGCGGAGGCGCCTTCGGCGAAGGTGCCGCAGAAGCCGACCAGCCCGATCGCCGCGATGGCCCGCGTCGGCAGCGCGAACCTGCGCGGCGCCGGCTCGCCGGCCGCGGCGGGTTCGTCGGCCAGGAGCCCGCGCCCGGCGACCGCGCTCAGCCCGAGCAGCAGCACGGCGACCGCCGCCAGATGCAGCCGGGCGTCGATGCCCAGGTGGGCGGCGAGCACGCCGAGCCCGCCCGCGGCGAGGCTGCCGACGCTCCACAGGCCGTGCAGCCCGGCGATGATGGAGCGGCCGAGCCTGCGCTCCAGGACGACGGCGTGCGCGTTCATGACCACGTCGCTGGTGCCCGCGGCGGCGCCGAGCAGCAGGAACGCCCCGAACAACCACCCGGGCCCCGGCGCCAGGACAGGCGCCAGGACCAGCACGCACCACAGCGCGATGAGGATGCGCGTGGCCCGCCGCCCACCGATCCGGTACGCCAGCCGGCCGGCCATCGGCATCCCGATGAAGGCGCCGATGGGCTGGCAGAGCAGCACCAGCCCGAGCATGCCGGGAGTGAGCGCGAAGTGGTCCTGCAGCCAGGGGATCCGCGTGGACAGGCTGCCCGCGACGGCTCCGTGGGTGGCGAACACGAGAGCGATGGCGCGATGGTTGGTCACAGACGAGAAATTAACAGTTAGCCTTCCTGATGAAAAGAGCGCGTGGCTATCATGGGCCCGTGAAGACCGCGACCCCGGCCATGGCGCGCGCCATCAACGATCGGCTCGCCCTCGACCTGCTGCTCGAACGCGGCCCGCTGACCGCTCCACAACTGCGCGAGATCACCGGCCTGTCCCGGCCCACGGTCTCCGACCTGGTCGAACGGCTGCGCTCGGCCGGACTGATCGAGGTCACCGGCGAGTCGGGCGAGGACCGGCGCGGGCCGAACGCCCGGGTCTACGGGCTGGTGGCCGATCGCGCGCACGTCGCCGGGGTGGACATCCGCTGGACCGGCCTGCGCGTGACCGTGGCCGACCTGACCGGGCGCGAGGTCGGCACCGCCGTACGGGAGCCTTCTGAAGACCTGTACGAGGCGATCGCCGGAGCGGTCGCGCAGGCCGCGGGCGGGCGGCGGCTGCAGGCGGTCGTGATCGGCTCGCCCGGCCTCGTCCACCCGGAGACCAGCGCGCTGACCAGCGACTACCGCGTGCGCGGCTGGCATCCCGGCCTGCTCGGCGAGCTACGGCGGAGCCTGGGCGTCCAGGTCGTCCTGGAGAACGAGACCAACCTGGCCGCCATCGCCGAGCACCGGCAGGGCGCGGCCCGCGGCGTCGCCGACTTCGTGCTCATGTGGCTGGACGACGGCGTCGGCGGCGCGATCGTCCTGGGCGGCAAGCTGCGCAGGGGCATGTCCGGCGGCGCCGGCGAGATCGGCACGCTCGACCTGGGCATGCACGATCCGACCCTCTGCCGCGCGGTCGAGGCCGCGCTGGAGGACGGCACGGGCCTGGCCGAGCGCGTCGCGCGGGGCGTGTTCGCGGTCGTCGCCGTGCTCGACCCCGGGCTGGTCGTGCTCGGCGGACGCATCGGCCGGGAGGGCGGCGAGGAACTGGCCGCGCTGGTCGAGGAGCAGGTCGCGCTGCGCTCACCGGCGCCCACACGGGTGCGGCCGAGCACGGTCGAGGGCAACGCCGTCCTGCAGGGCGCCGTGCTGACCGCGCTGGACCTGGCCCGCGACGAGGTGTTCGGCTAGCGGAAGCCGAGTCTTTCGCCCAGCTCGCGCAGGCACTCCTCGTAGACCGGGGACAGGTCGGTGAAGGCGAAGTCGAGCTGGTGCAGGACTTCCATGCACAGCAGGCCGTACAGGCGGATCCAGCAGGACAGGAAGACGTGCGCGGCCGCGGGCGGCAGCGCGCCGCCGATGGCGGCCGAGTAGGCGCGTAGCTGCTCCTGCAGGGAGGGCGGCAGGTCGGCCAGGTCGGGCACGGGGAAGGGCCTGGTCTGCCACAACTCTGTGACCAGGCCGCTGAAGATCTGTTCGAAGTGGTGGGCGGCCTGGTATCGGGGCGATTCCGGGAGCTTGTTGGGCGGGCTCGCCGGGCTGGCGAAGATCCAGCCGAACTCGGCCGGGTGCGTGATCGCCCACGTGCGCATGGCGCGGCACGTCTCCAGGATGCGCGTCTCCAAGGGCTCGCCCGAGTTCCGGTCGCGGGCGGCCTCCATCACCTCGGCCATCTCGCGGAAGAAGCCCGCGGTCACGGCGCCGACCAGCTCGTCGTGTCCGGAGTAGTAGTGGTAGAGCGCGGGGCCGCTCATCCCCACCTCCCTGGCGACGGCGTTGATCGTGACCGCGCCCGATCCCTGTTCGACCAGCAGCCGCCGCGCCGCCGCGTGAATCTCGGCCAGCGTCGCCTGCCGGAGTCTGTCCCGCCTTGTCGTTGCCACGTTGACATCCTAGAGTATCTATGTTTGCTTAATGGCTCTAAGGTAGCTTATCTCTATTAAGGAGGCGTGATGCGGAAATACTTCGCCCGCTACACGGTCGAGGCGACCGTCACCGACAACGAACTGGTCACGCCCACGATGCGGCGGATCCGGCTGGTGGCGAGCGCGCCGATCGGCCTGCCGTACCGGGCGGGCCAGCACGTCAGGGTCCAGATCACCGACCCGCTGTCGGTGCCCGGACTCCTGCGGCCCGGTGAGACGCTGCGCACGTACACCATCTGGGAGCTCGACGGGCTCGCCATCGAACTGCGCGTGCACGACTATCCCGGAGACGGCATCGGCCTGGTCTGGGCCCGCGAGACCAAGCCCGGCTCGGCCGTCACGCTGTGGTGGCCGCAGGGCGACTTCTTCACCCGCGAGGCGCCGTTCCACGTGTTCGTCGGCGAGGAGACGGCGAGCGCCGCGTTCGGGCCGATGATCCGCGAGCTCGGGCCGGCGGCGCAGGTGTACGGCGTGCTGGAGAGCGAGAGCGCCGAGCACGACCTGCCGATGCCCGGCGAGCACCCGCTGCGGCGCGTGCACCGGCGCGGTGTCCCCGCCGTGTCCTCGACCGTGCTGCTGGCCGGGCTGGCCGAGCTGGAACTGCCCGGCAACACCGGTGCCGCCTACGTGGCGGGTGAGGCCAAGACCTGCCAGATGGTCCGCGACTTTCTGGTGCGCGAGCGGAACTGGGCGCGTACCTCGATCAAGGTCAAGCCTTTCTGGGCCCTCGGGAAGAAGGGGCTGCACTGAGTCAGATCAGCGCGCTCAGGCCGGTGTGGAGGTCGGTGCGCTCCCTGTCGGTGAGGATCTCGTACGGCTCGGCCGCCGCCACGTTGGTGGCGTGTTCGATCTCGGCGTGCAGAGGGCCGTCCCGCAGGTTCACCACCTCTTCGGCCGTGAGGCCCGCTGCCCGCCAGGCGGCGGCGTGGGCGTCGGCCCGGCTGTAGCGGAGGGCGGCCAGGCGGTTGAACAGCAGGAGGCCCGGAGCGGCGCCGGGGGGTTCGTAGGGCGGGGCCATCAGTTCCAGCGCGCCGCCCGGCTGCCTGGGGGCGGCGGCCAGCACGCGGGCCACCTGGGCGGCCAGGTGCGTCACGTCGGGCCAGATCCTGGCGGCGGTGGCTTCGTGGTGGGCGTACAGGGCCCTGATGAACGTGGTGGTCCTGGGGGTCGGGTGGAGGGCGTCCGTCTCCTTCAGGGTGCCTTGGGCCAGGTGGAGGGCCACTTCTTCCGCCAGGTCCGCGGGCTTGGTGTAGCGGTAGATCGTGGACAGGCCGGCGCGGGTCAGGGGGCGGAGGGGGAGCGTGTAGCGCAGGTCGACCAGGAAGCCCGGGGTGAACGCAGGGTGCTCGAAGCCGGGGCGGGCGGCGGCGTGGAGGCTGACGTGGGCGGCGTTGATGACCGGTGCGATACGTGCGGCGAAGCGGGGAGAGTTCGGCATTACGGGGAGATTATGCGCCATCCGTAGCCGATCCGCAGGGGATCGGAATCGGCCTGGAGCAGGGTGAAACCGGTTCGACCGGGCTGGTGTTCAACCACCGCTCATCCCTCTCGCCCCAGGAGCCGTCGTGGTCCTCGCCAGTCCAGCCGTGCGCAGCCCCAGCCGCTGGCTGCCCCTGCCCGTCGTGCTGGTCGCGGTGTTCGTGACCACGCTCGACTTCTTCATCGCCAACGTCGCCATCCCCTCCATCCGCACCGACTTCGCCGCCGGTCCCGCCGCGACACAACTCGTGTTCGGCGGGTACGGCCTGGCCTACGCCGCCGGGCTGATCATCTCCGGCCGCCTCGGGGACCTCTACGGGGCGCGCAGGATCTTCATGGCCGGGCTCGCGCTGTTCACGCTGGCCTCCGTTGCCGCCGGTACGGCGCCGGGCATCCTGGTGCTGATCGTGGCCCGGGTGGTGCAGGGGAGCGCGGCCGCCCTCCTGGCACCGCAGGTCCTCACGCTGATCGGCGCCCTCTACCCCGGCGCCGACCGCGCCCGGGCCTTCGGCTGGTACGGCACCGCCACCGGCGTGGCCGGGGTCAGCGGGCAGGTGGTCGGCGGTCTGCTGATGGCGGCCGACCTCGGCGGGCTGGGCTGGCGCGCGGTCTTCCTCATCAACCTGCCCATCGGCGTCGCCGCCTTGCTGGTGGCCAGGATCGTCCTCCCCGAACTCCCGGCCTCCGCCCCGGCGGGCGCGGGGCGGACGCTGGACGTGCCGGGGGCGCTGCTGGTGGCGGGCGGGCTGGCGGCGATCGTGCTGCCGCTGGTGCAGGGGCCCGAGCTGGGCTGGCCGCTGTGGACCTGGTTGCTGCTCGCCCTTTCCGCACCGCTGCTCACGGCGTTCGTGGCCCGCCAGCGTACACGTCCCGAACCCCTGCTGGACCTGCGCGTGTTCGGAGAGCAGGGCTTCGCGCGCGGGCTGGTGGCCGTGGCGCTGCTGTTCGGCGGGTCGGCGGGATTGTCGTTCGTCCTGGCCGTGTATCTGCAGGACGGCCTGGGTCTCGGGCCGCTGTCCGCCGGAATGGTGTTCACCGCGCTCAACGCGGGCTTCTTCGTGGCCTCGCTACGCCGGGGCCGCCCGGTGGCCGGGGCGCTGGCCATCGTGGCCGGGCTGGTGCTGGTGCACGGTGCGGTCGGCGCGGGCGAGCCGTACCTGATCGCGGTGGCGCTCGGAGTGGTCGGGGCGGGGATGGGCCTGCTGATGTCCCCGCTGATCTCGACCGTCCTGGCGAGGGTACGCGGGGAACGAGCCGGCGCCGCGGCCGGAGTGCTGGGCACCGCCCAGGAGACCGGCGGCGTCCTGGGCGGAACACTGACCGGCGCCGTCTTCCTGGCCGCCGCCGACCGGGGCTGGACGGCGGCGGCTCAGAGCGCACTGGTGCTGCTCGTGGTGTTCGCGGCGATCGTGGTCGTGCTGGTTTTCGCCAACAGGCAGTAGTTTCGCTCTGATGGCCCTGGGAGGTTCGGTGATCGCGGTGCTGGGGGAGTGCGTGGCGGACGCGTTCTCGGACGGGGCGGTCCGCGGGGAGCTGGCGCTCCGGGTGCTGCCGGGGGGCGGTCCGGCCAACACGGCTGTGGCGCTGGGCAGGCTCGGGACGCCCACGCGGTTCCTGGGGCGGGTTTCCGGTGACGTGTTCGGGCGGCTGTTCAGGGAGCGGCTGGCCGGGGCCGGGGTCGATGTTTCCGGCGTGGTGGACGCCGCCGAGCCGAGCACGCTGGCCGTCGCCGCGCTCGATGCGGCCGGCCGGGCCGTCTACTCGTTCCACGCCGACGGGGCGGCGGACTTTCAGTGGAGCCGGGCCGAGCTCGGGCTCGATCGGCTCGGCGGAGCATCGTGTCTGCACACGGGGTCGCTGGCGCTGGTCAAGGAGCCTGGGGCCGAGGAGGTGGCCCATTTCGTGGCGGCCGCGGCGCCGTACGCGACGATCTCCGTCGATCCCAATGTACGGCCCGGCCTCGCCGGGCGAGAGGCGTACCTGAAGCGTCTGCCCGGCGGCGCCGACATCCTGCGGCTCAGCGAGGAGGACCTGGCCTTCCTGCTGCCGGAAACCTCCCAGGAGGCCGCCTGCGACCGATGGCACGAGCAGGGCGTCCGCCTGGTCGTGGTGACCCGGGGCGCCGCCGGGGCGATGGTGTCGCTGGACGGCGAACGGGTCGTGGTGCCCGGGGTGCCGGTCGAGGTGGTGGACACGGTGGGCGCGGGGGACGCGTTCACCGCCGGGCTTCTGCACCGCCTGCACGGACATCTCGGCGGCCGCCTGGACCGGCTCGACCTGGAGAGCGCCCGCGCGGCCGCCGCGTTCGCCGCCGAGGTGGCCGCGCTGACCTGCACGGTCGCGGGCGCCGACCTCCCCTGGCCCGGCCGGACGCGGGCGGAGGACTGAAGGAAGCGGCCGGCGGAACCCGGCCGGCCGCTTCCACGCGGAACTCAGGTCAGAAGGCCCGCGACAGCCACCCCGGTCGCCGGATACGCCGCCAGCAGCGCACCGATCTCGGCGTCCAGGCCGGCGACCGGCTCGCAGCCCAGCAGCTCCCCGACCGCGGCCCCGGTCGCCGGATGCGCGGCCAGCAACTCGCTGACCGGACCGGAAACCGCCACGGCTCTGCGCGAAGAAGGCTTGGCCAGCCACGGCGGCGTGAACGAGTCCACCTCGCCCAGCCGGGCGGGGAACGTCCGCTCGGCCTCACGGACCAGCACCGGCACCAGCTCGGGCGCCTGCTCCCGCAGGGCGGTGATCAGCTTGGGCAGCCAGGGCAGCAGCACGTCGTCGGGCAACTGCCCGAACGCCCTGGACAACACCTCCACCACGAACGGAGCCAGCGCGGGCGCCGACTCCAGCGCCTGCACGAACCCGCTCACGTACTGCGGCACCGACGGCACCACCAGCGGGCTGCCGAGCAGCCCACCGACCAGCTCCCGCAGCTCCGCCATGCTGAGCAGCCCGAGCTGGTAGCGCGCCGTCCACAGCAGCGCCACCTTCGCCGGCACCGTCGGGTGCGACTGCTGTACGGCCAGCTCAAGCTGAGCCCGGTCGCAGCCCAGCGACAACGCCAGGCTCTCCATCGTGAACAGGAACCCGAGCATCGCGCCCACCTGGCGCACCCCGGTCTCCTCCTCGACGAAGGCCGTGGGCAGCAACGTGCAGTAGTGCGCGTACCCGGTGGTCACGAACGCCTTGGCCCACTCCGGCAGCTCCGGCTCCGTGGCCCGGTAGTGGGCCAGCAGGCGGCGGATGCGCCGGAGCACGTCGGGGGCGTCGTCGACGGTGCGTTCGCCGGACAGCAACTGGATGGCGCGGGCCCCGAGCTCGTCGGTGAACCGCCTGCTGCCCAGGTAGAGGATGGAGTCCTCGACCGCGTCCAGCGCCACCGAGGCGGTCGCCTTCGGGTCCCAGACCGCGCGCCGTAGCCGCTGCTCAAGGACCTGTTCGATGGTGACGCCCTCGTAGCCCAGCTCGATGATCGAGCGCTGGTTGCGGCCGATCGACAGGTCCCAGCTCTCCTGGTGGGAGCGCTCGCCGAGCCGGCGCGAGCCCATGATGGGCCGGACGGCGTCGTCGGGCAGCAGCCTGCGCAGGATCCACAGCAGGTGGGAGCAGGGTTCGAGCTCGGGGTGGGCGTCGAGGTCGATCAGGGCCCGCTGGATGGTCCGCTTCTCCAGGTCGAGCCCGAGCGGCTTGAGCCGGTCGAGCACGTCTCTGGCCAGGGGCGGCAGCGAGTCGTAGCCGACCTGACCGACCTTGTCGCCGCCGAGCATGATCTCGACCAGCCGCCGTACGTCCCTGCGGCCGGGTACGACGTCCTTCTCGATGCAGGTGACCGCGGCGTCCTGGAAGTCGTACGGCGTGGGCCGCTTCCTGTTGCGCATGCCCGCGAGCAGGATCGACGTCTCGAACACCGCGATGGCGTCGGCGGTGCTGGCCAGGTAGCCGTTGCGCCTGGCCAGCCGGACGATCTCGACGCACCACCCGAGCAGTTCCGCCTCGTCGAAGCCGTCGAGGACGGGCGGCTGGGTGAGGAAGGCGTGCAGCCCTTGCGACTCGACCGGGGCGGGCGTCTTACCCTTGCGCTTGGAGCCGAGCTGGTATGAGGCCAGGCCGTGCCGTTTGAGTGACTTGTCCCAGGTCGCGGCCGCGATCGAGACCGAGCCCGGCGCGAGGCCGAACTGGTTCTCGATGGCCGAGTGGCTGGAGGGGATGAGCCCGTAGAGCCAGCTCGTCTTGGTGCGCGGGCTGATGTCGAGGGTTTCGTCCATGACCGGGCTGGCGGCGTGGAAGGCGCCGCACACGTACAGGCAGTCGGCGGGGTCGGCGCCGGTCGCGGCCAGGTGCTCGCGCATCCTGGTCCACATGTAGCGCTCGCGGTCCTCGTCCACCTCGTTGCCGCCGGGCTTGATGCGGCGGAACAGGCTGCCGATGAGCACCATGACCTGGCGGTAGGTCTCGTAGTCCGCGCCGGACAGCGGCTGCTCGACGTACTGGTCCCACCACTCCGACCAGTGGCGCACCTTGCCGTGGTGGAGCAGGTGCTCCTCCAGGGCGGCGAAGCCGGGCCGCAGGTCGCCGATCTCGATGCCGACGTCGGCCGACTCCGCCCGCGGCTCCCACTGGAACACGTGGTCGACCGATCGGTCCACCAGGACGATCTCCACCCCGGGGGTGTCCAGGGCGTAGGCGATGGCCTGGTACTCCGCGGACGACTCGGTGATGGGCGCGACCACGCTCAGCGGCGCCCACTCCTTCGGGAAGCCGTCGATGTCGGTGGCGAAGGCCTGCAGCGCGACCGGGAGCTTGCAGTTGTGCAGTTCGTCCAGGACGGGTCGCAGGTCCTCGCACAACTCCAGGTAGATGACCTTGGGCTGTTTCTCCCGCAGCCGCCGGACCATCGCCAGCCCGGAGGCCGGCGAGTGGTGGCAGACCGGGAAGATCTCCACGTCGGTCCGCAGCGCCTGCTCGACGTCGTCGATCAGACCGGCGCCGAACGTCTCCGCGGCGCTCGCGAGCTGCTCGCGCAGGGGGTCGAAGGGGCTCATGACAGGGTGGAGATCGCCTCACGGCCGCCGTCGAGGAATTCCTTCCACGGCCCGCCCTCGTCCTTCTTGCTGCGCGGTTCGATGACGCCGTGCAGGTACTTGTTGAGGATCGCCAGATCCTCCGGGCTGCGCCGGGCCAGCGAGCCGACCAGCGAACTGGCCAGGGTCGCCGCCTTCAGCGTGTTGTCGCCGAAGAACTGGCTGTGCAGGATGGCGTCCTCCAGCACGCCGATCTGCTCGGCGGTGGACAGCGCCGACTCCAGCTTCTCGTCGTCACTGGTGGCCGAGGCCGCGGCGGCGCGCAGGTCGGCGAAGCTCTGCAGCAGGATGTCCAGCAGCGTCGGCGGCAGCTCCAGCTCGATCTGGTGCCTGCGCAGCAGCTCCTCGGTACGGAAGCGGACGATCTCCGCCTCGCTCTTCTTGTTCGTCACCACGGGGATGCGCACGAAGTTGAACCGGCGCTTCAGGGCCGAGGACAGGTCGTTGACGCCCCGGTCACGGCTGTTGGCGGTGGCGATGATGGAGAAGCCGGGCTGGGCGAAGACGATGTTGTCGTCGTCGGGCAGCTCGGGGATGGAGACGTACTTCTCCGACAGGATCGAGATCAGCGCGTCCTGCACGTCGCTGGTGGAGCGGGTCAGCTCCTCGAAGCGGCCGATCACGCCGCGTTCCATCGCGGTCATGATGGGCGAGGGGATCATCGATTCCTTGGACTGGCCCTTGGCGATGACCATGGAGACGTTCCAGGAGTACTTGATGTGGTCTTCCGTGGTGCCGGCCGTACCCTGGACGACCAGGGTGGAGTTGCGCGAGATCGCCGCGGCCAGGAGCTCGGCGAGCCAGCTCTTGCCCGTGCCGGGGTCGCCGATGAGCAGCAGGCCGCGGTCGGAGGCGAGCGTGACGATGCTGCGCTCGACGAAGCTGCGGTCGCCGAACCACTTCTGCGGGATCTCGCGGTCGAGGCCGTCGGCGCGGTCGGAGCCGAGCACGAAGATGCGCACCATGCGCGGGCTGAGCCGCCAGGAGAACGGCTTCGGGGAGGTGTCGATCGACTCGAGGTAGTCGAGCTCTTCGGCGAACTTGATCTCTGCGGGGGCACGCAGCAACGGAGGCTCCTAGGTGTTCAGGAAAGTCTTGAGCTCGTTGACGAGCTTGCGGATGTGTCCGGAGATGACCGGTGTGCCGAGGGCTTTGAGCTTCTGGCGGTACCACGGGTCCACGCTGGCGTGGCCCGAGCTGTTCACCGAGCCCACCGGGATGAACTTGACGCCCGACTTGTGCAGCGCCTCGAAGTCCGTGATCAGCGACCGGTTGTCGTAGAAGTCGGAGATCCACACCATGACGGTGTTGCGCGGATCGGTGATCTTCGGGCGGGCCAGCGCCATCGCGACCGTGCCGTTGGTGCCGCCGCCGAGCGTGGTGCGCAGCAGCACCTCGAACGGGTCGTTCACCCACGGGGTCAGATCGAGCGCCCGGGTGTCGTACGCGACCAGGTGCACGTCCACCTTCGGCAGCCCGGAGAAGATCGAGGCCAGGATCGTACAGTTGACCATCGCGTCGACCATCGAGCCGGACTGGTCGACGACCACGATCATCTTGGCCGGGGTGGTGCGCTTGGCGGTCTGCTTGTAGAAGAGCTTGTCGACGTAGAGCCGCTCGTCCTCGGGGCTCCAGTTGGTGAGGTTCTTCCAGATCGTGCGCTCAAGGTCGAGGTTGCGGTAGACGCGCTTCGGCGGTACCGACCGGTCGATCGTGCCCGCGCTGGTCTTCTCCACCTGCGTACGCAGCACCTGGGCGACCTCGTCGACGAACCGGCGGATCAGCGCCTTGGCGTTGGCCAGCGCCACGCCGGAAAGGTTCGCCTTGTCGCGCAGCAGTTGTTCGATCAGCGACATGCTGGGCGTGAGCTGCTTGGCGAGCTGCGGGTCGGCCAGCACCTCGCGCAGGTGCATGCGCTTGACCAGGTCGGCCTCGACCTTGCCCAGCTCGCCCGCGGCCTCGCCGCCGAACGCCTCCTGCAGCCATCCGGCGTCCTGCTTCCACCCGGCCAGCTGGGTGGCGCTGACCGTGCCGTTGCCGGTGGCGAACGTGTTGAGCAGCAGCTTCGACACCAGCGCCGCGTTGGTCACCTCGTCGCCGTCCAGCTTGCGCAGCCTGTCGGCCAGCTCGGGATGACGCTGCACCAGGTTGTCGATGGACACGCCCGGGTCGAGCAGCGCGGGCGGCAGCCCGAGGTCGTCGACGATGGCGACGCTGGCCTTCTCCAGGGAAGGCTGCTCCTCGCCCTCGAACACGCGCGCCAGCAGGCGCCAGTAAAGGATCTGACGTCGGGTTTCCGTCATTTGCGCAGCAACCGTCCCGCTCGCTCCTTGAGCACCGAGACGGGATCGCCGGCCTTGGCGCCGCTCTTGAGCACCTTCTGGTCGGTGGGTCCCTGCGCCCAGTCGCCGTTGTGCGCGGCCACCGCCTCCTTCTTCACACTCGCCTGTACGGCCAGCGGTTGCAGCCGCCATCCCCCGCCGTCCCAGCGCATCAGCCCGATGCACGCGGTGGACGCCTTGAGCAGCTGGGGCGTCAGCGGCCCCGACTGCGGCAGCCGGTCGAGGTCGAAGGGCAGCTCGGCGCCGTCGAGCCGGATCACGGCCCCGTCGCTCTTGTAGCCCTCGACGAACACCGGCTCGGCGACGCGGACCGGGTGGCGGTCCAGCGGCGGCACCGCCGGCGCGCTCGCCCCGCCGAGCTGGACCCGGGCGGTGGCGAACGGGTCGCTGTAGGCGCCCACCCCGGCCTTGGCCTCCTGCCAGAGCAGGTCGCCGCCGGGCAGCAGCGTCATGCCGGTGATCTCCAGGCTGAGGTGCTTGGCCAGCGCGCCGGTCAGCACGGGGTAGTCCTGGAACAGCTGCCACACGAACGGCCCGGCGATCGTGTCGACCTTGGCCGCGGACACGCTGGTGCGCACCAGGCGGCCGTGCGGCTCCAGGATCGCGTGGAGCTGGATCTGCGCGGCCGTACCGTGCTCATGGATGTCGACGCCGAGTGGCAGCAGCCGGCCGGAGACCTCCTCGGCGCCCTCCACCGCGCCCGTCTGGGTGAGCAGCAGGGCGCGCGCCCACAGGTCGGCCCAGCGGCGCACGGGCAGGTGCTCCATCGCGCCGACCGGGGAGGAGGCGCGCAGCTCGGCGGCGAGGCCGTCGAGCAGGACGCCCGCCCGGCGCAGCCGCGGCTCGGCCAGCATGCCCTGGATCGCCTGGTCGGCGGAGGAGGCGAGTTCGTGGTCGACGCCGCGCCAGCCGGTGATGGCCAGCTCGGCCAGCCAGGAGCGGCAGGCGCTGGTGAGCGGGTCGGCGGCCGGGGGCTGGGCGCCGTTCCACGGGGCGCGGGTACGGCCGAGCGCGGCGTCGAGCCGGGCGAGCAGCGCGTCGTGCACCGCGCCGAGCAGCGTCGTGCGCGCTCCGGCCAGCGCCGTCAGGTGCTCCTCCGCGATCGAGCCCGCGGTGAGCTTCCCGGCGGCGTCCGCGGCCAGGGGGCCGAGGGGGGTGGCGGCGACGGCGGCGGCGAGCGCGGTCAGCGCCTCCGCGCGCTCCTCGCCCAGCCGGGCGAAGCCGTTGGCCAGCGCGTCGTCGAAGCCGGCCACCAGGCCGAGCGCCTCGTCGAGTCCGGGCTGCGGGCCTTCGCGCAGGGCCGCGAGCTGCGTGGCGAGCATCAGCTCACCGCCCCGAGCGAGGGGAACCAGTGCATCTCGGCGACCGGTTCGCTGGTGGCGGGCAGTTCGAGGTAGGCCAGGTGCCGCAGGAAGCGGCTGAAGACCACGGCGGCGGGGATGGACTCGTGCCCGCCGTCCAGGTTGCGCACCAGGTCGCCCGCGCGCTCGCCCTCGACGCGCAGGTAGCGGGCCACCTGGTCGAGGCCGTACTGCAGGACGGCCTCGTCGACCAGCGAGTGCAGGTGCTTGCACGGCGCGCCGCGCAGCCCGCCGCACGGCCGGTTGTTGTTGGTGCTGCAGTTGTAGCCGTGGGTTCCGGCGGTGATCGAGGAGACGTACACCCGCTCGATGTCGGAACCGCTGGACACCACACCTTGCAGCCGGCCCTCCGCCATCTCGACGAAGGGCACTTTAGCCAGCTTGCGCGGCTGGAGCGGTGAGACCACCCGCAACGCGCTGAGCTGCTCCCACGCGGGTCTGTCCGCGTTCAAAGGACGACCTCCAAGATTGGTATCGGTCGATCAGTGAACGGGAATTTACCCGACCAGTCCGACAATTTCCGATCAACGAAAACGTTCGGCGGGCAGCGCTCGGCGCAGGAAGCCGAGCTGGTGCGCGAGGAGGAACTCGGCCGTCGGCCGGTGCCCCGCGCGGGTCAGTGGCAGCACCTCGTGCGGGCGCCCGGCCTCCAGCAGCGCGGCCGACAGGCGCAGCGTGTGCGCGGCCACCACGTTGTCGTCGGCCAGCCCGTGGATCAGCAGCAGCGGCCTGGTCAGCCGCTCGGCCTCCAGCAGCGGCGAGCACCGGTCGTAGGCCTCCGGGTGCTCGTCCAGCTGGCCGAGGTGACGCTCGCGCCAGTGGGTGTCGTACATGCGCTGGTCGGTGACGGGCGCGCCGGCGATCGCCGCGTGGAAGACGTCCGGCCGGCGCAGCACCGCGACCAGCGACAGGAAGCCGCCGAACGACCAGCCGCGGATCGCCACCCGGCTCAGGTCGAGCGCCGGCTCCAGCTTCGCCGCCTCGTGCAGGCCCTCGACCTGGTCGTCGAGCACCGGCTGGGCGATGTCGAGGTGGATCGCGCGCTCCCAGGCGGGGCCGCGGCCCGGCGTGCCCCTGCCGTCCACCGCGAGCACCGCGTAGCCCTGCTCGGCGAACCACTGCGAGACGTAGCTGGCCCAGAACGGCTCGGCGGTCACCTTGCGCATGGCCGGCCCCCCGTACGGGTCCACCAGGACCGGCAGCGGCCCGTCCTCCTCCCGGTGCCACGACGGCAGGAACAGCGCCGCCCGCAGCTCGCGCGGGCCCAGCCTGAGCAGGCGCATCCTGAGGTCGAGCACCGGCTTCTCGGCGTGGGAGACGATCTCCTCGCCGCTCGGGCGGATCCTGGCGCCGATCACCGTGGTGCCGCCGCGCGCGGTGTCGTCGAGTCCGGCCCGGCCGAGCTTCTCCAGGCCGGCGTCCGGGTGGTAGGACCACAGCTGGGTCTCGGTGGGCTCGTCGGTGGCGGTGAACAGCACGCTCTCGCCGTCCACCGACCGCACCTCCAGCAGGTTCAGGCGGGGCGGGGTGACGGGCCGCCCGCCGTACAGGAGGGTGCGGGTGTCGTCGCGGTCGTCGCTCGTGAGCCACACCCCCTTCCCGGTACGGCGCGGCAGCCCCGGCACCAGCGTCACCCAGGCGGCGTCACGCCGCTCGTCCAGGAGTTCCGTCCGCCCGGTGGCGGGATCGACGGCGAGAAGCCGGACCCGGCGCTGGTCGCGGCTCTGCACGCCGGCGTAGGGCCCGTGGGTGTCCCAGCCCGCGGCGGTCAGGTACTCGTCGTCGGCCTCGACCCGGATCCTCGTCCCGTCGAGATCGACGATCCACAACGTCACGTCGGCGTTGGCGGTCCCCACGGCCGGATACGGGAAGGAGCGCGACGGCCGCGACGGATCGGACGGATCGGCGAGATGCCAGCGCTGGACGGGCGCGGTGTCCACCCGCGCCACCAGCAACCGCTGCCCGTCGGGCGCCCACCAGAAGCCTTCGCGCCGCCCGATCGAATCGGGCGCGACGTACTCGGGCAGCCCCCAGGTCACCTCCGGCCCGTCGGGCTCGGCCACGGCCCGGTCGCCGTCGCCGTCCACGCCGATGACCCGGAGCGCTCCCGCGCTGACGTAGGCGATGCGCTCGCCCGTGGGGTCGGGGCGGGGGGCGCGCACCGGCTCGGCCGTGGGCAGCGCTCCGCCGGCCGTGCACAGCTGCCCGTCGCGCTCGAAGGCCAGGACCCGGCCGTCGTCGTCGGCCGCGTACGCGGTGATGCCGGGCCCCGCGACCAGGCGTTCCTCACCCTGGGCATGAGCCCACAAGCTGCTGTCACGAAGGAAGAAAACGGTACGCCCGTCGGCGGAGACGGTGAAGGAGGACGGCCGGCCGAGCGTGAACCGCTCGGTGCGCGCGAGCTGGCTGAGAAAGGTCATGAACGCAGCATGGCCGCCCCCGTGATCACGGGAAGCGGCCCTCTCCATCTTCATTCTACCAGGCTCGTGTCTCCCAGCGACTCCAGCAAGGTGCGCAGCAGCCCGGCCAGCTGATCGCGCTCGGCGGGACCGAGGGCGGCCAGCAGGCGTTCCTCGTTGTCCACGTGCGCCCCGACGAGCCGGTCGACCAGCTCCAGCCCCTGCGGCGTGAGCCGGATCCGCACCGACCTGCGGTCGCCGCTGGCCCTGACGCGTTCGACGAGGTCCTTGGCCTCCATGCGGTCGATCCGGTTGGTGATCGCGCCCGAGGTGACCATGGCCGCCTTGAGCAGTTCCCCCGCGCTCAGCTCGTACGGCGCGCCGGACCTGCGCAGTGTGGCCAGCACGTCGAACTCCCACCGCTCCAGCCCGTGCTCCTGGAAGAACGTCTTGAGCTCGCCCCCGAACAGCAGGCTGAGCCGGGAGACCCGGCCGATGATCCCCATCGGGGAGGGGTCGATGTCGGGGCGTTCCCTCTTCCACTGGGCCAGCAGCATGTCCACCGCGTCGCTCATGGCGAAACCTCTTAACGTTCACAGATTTAGCGTTAACAGACTTGACGTTCACACAATAAAGTGATGATATCTCAACGTTAAGATTATCAATGAGAGGTGATCGGCGTGTCCATCGTCACGCGAGAAGAGGTCTCACTGAAGGAATGGCTGGCCGTGGCGGCCGTGGCCGTGGGCACGTTCGCCATGGTCACCGTGGAGCAGTTGCCCGTCGGCCTGCTCACCGCCATCGGCGGCTCCTTGGACATCTCCGAGGGCGCCGCCGGGCTCATGGTGACCGTGCCCGGCCTGGTCGCCTCCGCCACCGCGCCCCTGCTGCCCGTGGCGATCGGGCGGCTGGACCGGCGTACCGTGCTGATCGGGTTGCTCAGCCTGATGGTGGTGGCCAACGCGGTCTCCGTGGTCGCGCCCAACTTCGGCGTCATGCTGGCCTCCCGGTTCCTGGTCGGCATCGGGATCGGCGGGTTCTGGGCGCTCGCGGCGGGCATCGCCGTACGGCTGGTGCCGGAACGTCACGTCGCGCGGGCCACCTCGCTGGCCTTCGGCGGTGCGACCGCGGCGAACGTGCTCGGCGTCCCGGCCGGGACGCTCATCGGCGGGCTCACCGACTGGCGGGTCGCCTTCGCCGCCGTCGGCGTGCTGGCCCTGCTGGTGGTCGGCGCGCTGCTGTGGCTGCTGCCGAGGATTCCCGCCACCGCCCCCGTCCGCCTGCGCGAACTGCCGCGCCAGTTCCGCAATCCGGTCGTCCGCGCCGCCGTCATCTCCACGTTCCTCGTGGTCAGCGGCCAGTACGCGGCCTTCACCTTCATCAGCCCGATCCTGCAGAACGTCTCCGGCGTGCCCGCCGACCTGATCGGCCCGGTCCTGCTCGGCTTCGGCGTCGCCGGAGTCGTCGGCACCTTCGTCGGCTCGTCCTGGGACGTCAGGCGCCGGGTCGTCACGCTGAGCGCGACCCTGGCCGTGATCATGGTGATCTTCCCGCTGGCCGGCACCACGCCGGTGACCGGTTCGATCCTGCTGCTGATCTGGGGCCTGGCCTACGGCGGCGCCCCCGTGGCCGTGCAGACCTGGATCCTGAAGGGCGCCGGAGCCTCGGCCGAGGCGGCGACCGCGCTGAACACCACCGTCTTCAACCTGGCCATCGCCTTCGGCGCCGCGTTCGGCGGGATCGTGGCCGACAACCTGGCCATCACCGGCGCCCTCTGGTTCGGCGCCCTCCTGATGGGACTCACCACATTGGCGGCTGTTACTGTGAGCGCGCGACGCGGGGTGCCCGACAAGGGCTGAGATCCAAACCCGTCGAACCTGATCTAGTTCGGACTAGCGAAGGGACTGTCGTGTTCACCGACGACGCCTGGACCCAAACCGCCGGCCTGCTGCGGGCCATCCACGAGCATCCGTTCAACACCGCCCTGGGCGACGGCACGCTCTCCCGCGAGCGCTTCGCCTTCTACATCGTCCAGGACGCCCGCTACCTGGAGGCGTTCGCCAAGGCCCTGGCCACCGCGGCCGTCAGGGCGGCGGACCCGGACGAGATGGCCTTCTGGTCGCAGGCCGCCCACGACGCCATCGCCGCCGAGCGCACCCTCCACGAGGGCTACATCGAGCAGTACGGCCTGACGGCCGCCGACCTGACCGGCGTGCCCACCTCGCCCACGGCCCTCGGCTACTCCTCCTGGCTGCAGGCCACCGCGCTGTCGGCGCCGTACCCGGTGCTGGCGGCGGCGGTGCTGCCCTGCTTCTGGATCTACGAGGACGTCGGCACCGCGCTGGTGGGCCGCAGCTCCGAGACCCATCCGTACCGCGCCTGGATCGCCACCTACGCCGACCCCGAGTACGCCGCGTCGGTCACGCGGGCCAAGCAGATCACCGACCGCCTCGCCGCCGAGGCCGACCCGGCGCTCCTGGAGGAGATGCGGGCCGCCTTCGTGAAGGCGGCGGAGTTCGAGTGGATGTTCTGGGACAGCGCCTGGCAACTGGAGTCCTGGCCTACCGCGAAGTGGCTTTAGCCGCCCGGATCAGCAGCACCACGACGGCGACCGAGCCGGCGGTGGTGAGCACGAGCTTGGCCCAGCTGACGGTCGTCGCCCAGGCGGGCATGGCGCCCAGGGCCGCGGCGACCAGCGTGTGCGTGTCCACGCCGGGCAGCACCGGCTCCAGGAAGCGGGCCGTGAACACCTGGCCGGGAATGATGACGACGCCGAGCACGAGCAGGATCGGCTGGAAGATCCAGGAGAGGATCCGGCCGATCCGCCTGCCGGTCAGGTTGAGCAGCGCCAGGACCACCAGGATGACGATGATCACGATCGCCAGGCCCTCGCTGCCGGCGAAGCTGATGCCGTTCCCGGTCAGCAGTTCCAGGGGCTGGTTCTGGCGGGCCATCTCGGCCTCGGCGGCCCGCTGGGCGGCGGCGCCGTAGAAGGTCACGGAGTAGATCCCCAGCAGGAACGGGACCACGGTCAGTAGCTGGATCACCGCTGCGGCGATGCGGGCGTTCATGGATGTCTCCTCGTTTTTGAACTTAGTAAAACTGTAGGACGTAGTTGAACTAAGTGCAATACGATGGCGGCATGTCGCTGACCAAGGAGCAGATCGTCCTGGCCGCCGTCGAGGTCCTGGACGCCGAGGGCGTGGCCGGCCTGAACATGCGGCGGCTCGGCGCCCAGCTCGACTCGGCCGCGACCGCCATGTACTACCACGTCAAGAGCAAGGACCGGCTCGTCGAGCTGGCCGCCGACCACGTCTTCGGCGAGATCCGGCTGCCCGACTCAGCCGCCATGGGCTGGCGCGAGGCCGCCGCCGAACTCGCCCGCGGCGCCCACGAGATGATCGTCCGCCACTTCTGGCTGATCCCGGCCATGAGCACCCATGTCATCTACGGCCCCAACAAGGCCCGCTACGACGAGCACTGCCTGGCCGTCCACGAGACGGCCGGCTTCGGCGCCGCCGACGCCGACCGGGTCGCCGCGTCGATCCTGATGTTCGTGATCGGCGCCGCGCAGGGGGAGGCGGCCGAGTCCGCCCTGCGCGCGAAGGTACGCCGCGCGGGCGCCGACGAGGAGAAGCGGATGGACGAGGCGATGGCGGAGATGGTCGAGACCGCCCAGCGCTTCCCCCGCCTGCGGGCCCGCCTGGAGCCGGACTACCCCACCGGCGGCGACGCCTTCGAGTTCGGCCTCTCGTCGCTGCTCGACGGCCTCTTCGCCCGCCTGGCTTGACCTCAACCATGCTGGAGGTTGAAGGGTAGGGGGCATGAGAGCCATTCATGTGCGCGAGTTCGGCGGCCCTGAAGTCCTGACGCCCGTCGAGGTGCCCGACCCGGTCCCCGGCGCGGGCGAGCTGGTCGTCGACCTGGCCGTCGCCGACGTCATCTATCTGGACACCCTGCTGCGCGCCGGTTGGGGCGCTGACTACTTCCCCCGCGACCTTCCCTACGTGCCCGGCGGCGGCGGAGCGGGCGTGGTGTCGGCCGTGGGCGCGGGCGTCGACCCGTCCTGGGTCGGGCGGCGGGTGGTGGCCAGGTCGTCCACCGGCTACGCCGAGCGGATCGTCGCCGCCGCCGGCGAGGTGGTCGAGATCCCGGACGGGCTGGGATTCCGGGAGGCGGCGGCCGTACTGCATGACGGGGTGACGGCGCTGCTGCTCGCCCGCGACGGGGCGATCGTTAAGGGGGAGTGGGTTCTGGTCACCGCCGCGGCGGGCGGGGCCGGGTCGCTCCTGGTGCAGCTCGCCCGCGACGCCGGTGCCCGGGTGGCCGCGGCCGCGCGGGGCGAGAAGAAGCTGGACCTGGCCCGCGAACTGGGCGCCGAGGTCGTCGTGGACTACTCGGCCGAGGACTGGCGGGGGGGCGGTCGCGCGGGCCCCCGCGGCGGCGGACACCGCGTGGACGGGGTGGGGGGGGGGCGCGGGGGGGCGGGGGGGGTTCGGGGGGAGGGCGCGAGCCGTACCAGAACAGCGGAGAACAGCATGTTGA